>CAJOLS010000044.1 GCA_905235535.1 uncultured Bacteroidales bacterium | reverse complement strand
CAGATGGCAGAGAGCCGCGTTACCAATCTACTCATACTTTCATAATTCAGCCCCTAAATATACATATTTTCCTTAAAATGCCAGACAAGACGCAGTTTAAAATCGGGAAAGGCCGAAAAATTTTTGTAACTTTGAAGCATGGAATACCTGTCCAAGGAAAGATACCAGGAAATATCGGCCGAGCTGAATCACCTGATCAGCGAGGTGTATCCCCGTGTGAAGGAAGAGCTTGCAGAGGCCAGCGCCCAGGGGGACAGGAGCGACAATGCCGGATACCGGGAAGCAAGGCGGATGCAGGCAAAGACCATCAGCCGCATCCGTTTCCTGCAGAAAATCCTGGAGCACTCCCGTGTAATTAACCCGGATGCTCTCCCCAAAGACAGGGTTTGCCTTCTGAGCCGGGTGGAATTCACCAACCTTTCCACCAATACCCGGATGAAATTTGAGATAGTGAGCCCTCACGAGATGGACCTGGAGGCCGGCAAGATTTCCCTGAAATCCCCCATCGGCGCCGCCCTCATGGGCAAGAAGGTGGGCGAAATAGCCGAGGCACAGGTTCCATCCGGCACCCTGCACCTGAGAATCGAAAGTATTGCATTATAATTTCCAGAGAGTTTTGTGATATGTTTTCTGAGCTTTTGAAATATGACCTGGGTGCCGGTGTGGAGGCATTCTCTACGCGGAGGGATTCTGAACTCCCCTATCCCGTCATCCAGGGGCACCAGGTGCACGAAGCCAAAGTGGCGTTCATCGAGCGTCCGGGAATGACGCGGGAGGAACTGGAGGGGTATGATGTCTTCGTGACCACGCTGCCGGGTGTTGCCATCGGCGTAAGGACGGCCGATTGTGTACCCGTTCTGCTATACGATCCGGTGAAACGGGTTGTAGCGGCCGCCCACGCCGGTTGGAAAGGAACAGTCCTGCATATTTCCGAGAAAACCGTGGGAATGATGACGGTCAAGTATCAATGTAACGCAGAAGACATATGGGCCGTCCTGGGCCCCTCCATCGGACCGGACAGTTTCCAGGTTGGTGAAGAAGTGGCCGAGCATTTCAAGAATGCCGATTTTCCGATGGACAGAATCTGGTCCTTCCAGGGTAAGGGAGACGGCAGGCCCATGTCCGGCGGGCATCATATTGACCTCTGGAAAGCAAACTGCTGGTTACTGGAGAAGGCCGGCGTGAAGCCGGAGAATATCCGGGTGTGTGGTATAGATACGTTTACCGACGAATCCTTCTTCTCGGCCCGGCGGGAGGGAGTGAACTGCGGCAGGACTATCAATTCCATTATGCTGAAATAGTCCCTTCCTTCGGCCTATTCCTCCGAACCGGGCACTTTTTCAAGGAAACGGTCGATAAGCTGGAAACTTTGCTCCGGGAGGCGGGTGTGGTACGCCATGTCATAGACATAGGGCACCTT
The DNA here is from genome assembly GCA_905235535.1 of uncultured Bacteroidales bacterium. Classification (GTDB taxonomy): domain Bacteria; phylum Bacteroidota; class Bacteroidia; order Bacteroidales; family UBA932; genus Cryptobacteroides. The sequence continues at coordinate 31,222 of CAJOLS010000044.1, read as the reverse complement.
TACCGCATAGTAAGGGGCAAGACGGCGCGAGTATTCCTCCAGAACCTGAGGGTCTGAAGTACCCAGATAGGCAGGAAGGAAAATGTTCCAATGCTTTTTTATCTGTTCCGGGGTAATGTGAAACAGATGGTCGGCCCGCTGGGCATCCATCCTGTACGACATAATCCACATAATGCTCAGATCCCACTCGGGAGCGCCATAACTGAACTCTCCCACATCTATCCAGAGGGTACGTTTTCCGTCGGTGATGATATTCCCGATCTGGAGGTCTCCGTGCAGGCAGGTGGGCGTATCGGCCACTGTCTCAAGGAAAGCCAGAGAACGCTGTCTGTACGATTCGGGAACCATATCCTTCTCCTTGTAGAACTTCGCGAGAACCTGCTTGTAAGAGTGGAGATGAGCCGTATCGGCCGGTGTGGAATGCAAGGCTTTCGCCTGGGCCGCAAAGGCAAGGGAGATTTCCTCCAGCCGCTCCGGTTCCTGCGAAATGATGCGGGTAAACGAACGCTTCCCACCTACCAGCTCGTATTCTGCTCCGTAGCGCTCCCCGTCCGTTACCAGTCTGTAGGGTTCCGGAGTGGGGATGCCCATCTGATAGACCGCACGGGCGGTAAAGAATTCCGCCTTGGCCCTGTCTGCCTCGAAACCGGGTTTATACAGTTTGGCAAGGGTTCTGCGGTTTTTATGGGTATAGGAAACGGCCGTTCCGCCTTCTCCGGACTGTGTATAGTCCTCTAAATGAATGAGTTCGTAATTATCCATACTATATCGATAAAATTTCCTGTGAAGTAAAGATTCCGGTGCCTTTCCGGCCGCTTTTGGCCAGACGAATCATAGCAGCAGCCACTGCCTCTGTGGGCATGGGCGTAAAGTTTCGCATAAGGCCGATGGCATTGATAGCCCGGAGGGCCACCACGCCAACCTTCTCTCCCAAACGGTCACTCCCCTTCCGGATAAGAGACGGCGGCCGAAGAATGAAGCAGCCTTCGAAGCCCAGGGCCTGGACATCCCTGTCCAACGCGCCTTTCATCTTGCTGTAGAATATCCTGGACTTGGCATCGGCCCCGACGGAAGACACCACCGCATAGACGGGCACCCCGTTCTTCCGGGCCCCTTGCGCCGCCTGCAGCTGATAGGTATAATCCACCTTCCACTGGGCCTGCTGGCTGCCGGCGGCCCGGATGGTGGTTCCCAGCATGGAGAAAAGGACGTCTCCGGTGAGTTCTCCGGCCCACTGCTCCGGATGTTCGAAATCCACCACGTGAACCACCAGCTTGTCCGAAAAGGCAGGAACTTCCCTCCTCACAAAAATATCCACCCTGTCGAAGGCCTCGTCCTGGAGAAGCTGCGAAACCAGGTCTTTTCCTATGGCGCCCGTTGCGCCCAATACCAATGCTTTCATTGTCTATTAGAACTTCTCCTGATACGCATAGCCCTGGCTCTGAAACAGGCGGTCCGTCTCCTACTGCCTGGAAGTCCTGACCCTGTAGGTTTGGATGAGGACGGAGACAATGATTAGGGTAATCCCCAGCCTGTAACGCACATCTAAACTGAAAATCAGGAGCACTCCGGCAATGGAAATGAAACTGACCAGAACCTCTGTCCAAGAGACACGTTTGCGGTTAATCAGCGGATGGAACAGGGTGGTAGTAGCCACGCAGGCCACGCCGACAGAAACATTGGAAGCCTGGATACTGGCAAAGAAAGCCACCCAGTGCAAGGCCAGGATGATGCCGCACGCAGCAATCTTCCCAAGGGCCTTCCAGCCCGGATGGTGAAGCCTGTGCAAAAACTCCATCACCACGGCCAATACAACTACGCTCACCATCATCCTGTACCACACCAAAGGCAGGCCGCCCAGAGAGATGAGACGGCCGAAAATCCCCGTCCAGCCCGCCAGGAACACGGCCAGATGAAGAATGACAAGGATTCTGGTATTATCGGACTTTTCTATAGCTTTCTTTCTGTTTCAGGGAGCAAATATACGGAATTATTTGTCTATCAATGCCGGATTTTCGTATATTTGAGAGTCTGTTATTGAAATGATTCAATAAATTCTTTATGTTTCTTTTTGGTAAATTTTCCTCAAAAATTTTCACCCATAGGAACCCCTATGGCCAAAAATTTTCAAGAAAAATTTCCACAAAAAAAACAATAAATAAAAATCATTTCAAAACAGACTCTCAATAGGAATTGCAAGATACGAAAAATCCGCGAAAATGTTATCTTTGCAGTATGGAAGTAAAAGAGGCAATCAAGGCGCGGCATTCCGTGCGAAAATATACCGACAGGCCCATTGAGGCCGAAAAGTTGGAGACCATCAAGGCCTCCGTGGAGCGTATCAATGCCCAAACCAGCCTGAACATCCAACTGGTGGTGGAAGAGCCCAGGGCGTTCTCTACCGGCATGTGGAAGTACGGTCAGTTCTCCGGAGTAAAGAACTACTTTGTCATGGCCGGTCCCAAGGGGAAAGAGGCCGAAGAGAAATTGGGCTACTTCGGAGAAGAACTGGTACTGCAGGCGCAGGCCCTGGGGCTGAATACCTGCTGGGTGGGTCTCACCTACAAAAAGATTCCGGGCACCTTCTCGCTACGGGATAATGACATCGTACACTGCGTAATTGCTCTTGGCTATGGCCAGGACCAGGGCAAACAACACCCTCAGAAGCCCATGGAGAACTTCTTTGAGGCCGATGGGGAACTTCCCCAGTGGTTCCGGGACGGCCTGGAAGCCGCACTGCTGGCTCCCACCGCCGTGAACCAGCAGAAATTCAAGTTCATTCTCCACCCCGGGAACATAGTGGAAGCCAAGACCCAGTTCTCCCTGTCCGGCTACACGCAGATAGACCTTGGCATTGTGAAGTATCACTTTGAGTCGGGTGCCGGAAAAGGCAATTTCAGCTGGAAATAGCTACAAATGAAAACTGTTTACGCAAACACAAGAAAACGGAAACTCACCCAATGGGGTGTGGCCGTTTCCGTCATTTTGGGAATCGGCCTGTTTGTACTTTACATCATCTTGCAGGATGCCGGTTACCGGGTACTTCTTTACATTGCCTCATTCTGTTTGTTCCAGGGAGCCCTGTTTTATGGCATGTACAAACTGAAGGCGTATGAAATTGATGACGAGGAGGATACCATCACGGATTTCGATTCCAAAAAATATCCCCTGCACATCTCCCAGCTAAAATCGGCCACCTACAAGGAAAGCAAGAAAGGGCGCTTCCGTTCCCTCTTTCTGCACGACACCGGCATAGGCTTCATGGACATCCACACCAGCAAGGGAAAGGCCGATCAGATAGTCTCCCACCTCCTAAGACTTAATCCGGACATCGAAGTAAAACATGCCAACTATTTGTAAAACAAAACCTGGAACAAATAGAATATACGCCTATGCACCGGCCACAAGAAGATAGCGTATTCCGTTATTCCTTACATCTCCACCCTCACCGGCTGGGAGCTGAATGCTAATCCCGTAGAGTAATCCGGCCCCTGCTGGCGTCCATCACAATGTAGTCGCCATCCTTGAGCAGTTTGGTGGCTCCTTTTACATTGACAATGGTGGGCAAACCGTATTCCCGGGCCACCACCGCCCCATGGGACAGGGAGGAACCAATCTCCGTGACCAATCCCTTGACCATGGAATAGTAAGGGGTCCAGCCAATATCCGTAAACTTGGCCACCATAATCTCCCCCTTCTGCAGTTTGTTGGCGTCTTCGGCAGAACGGATAATGCGCACAAAGCCCTCGCATTCCCCGTTGGAAACCGGCACTCCGGTCAGGGTTCCGTCACTTTCTTCCACGTCAAAGACATCGGCCACGGGCTTTCCCATGTAAATATCGTCAAAGGAAAGTTCTTCCTGGATGGCATAAGCCTTCCGGCGCCTTTCGGCCAGCGGAGCAAGGGAGGTTTCTCCCTCGATGAGACGGCCGATTTCCCCGTGCGTGAGGAAATAGACCAAATCCGTGTCGGGGAGAAGGCCGCCAGCCACCAGAAGCTTGGCCAGCCGGGCATACTGTGTCTTGAAAAGGTCTATGATTTCTATCAGGCGGGACTTGGTATATTCGCGGTCCACCACCGCCTCGCGGGACTTTTTGGCATAGCTGATGCAGGCCGCCTTCAGGAGCGGATTCTTGACAAAACCAAACTCTTTCCGGTAGTCTGTCACCGGCTCCTTCTGCTCCAGGTCCATGGGCGAACGGATGATGCTGGAGAGGTAATTCATCAGCGGAATCTCGTCCTCCCTCCAGGGCTTGTTCCTCATCTCGGCCTCCTTGATGCAGCGGTGGCCGTGATGGGCCAGGAAATCCAGATAGCGGCGGTGAAGGTCCTTGTCGGCCTGAATACAATCCAGCAGTTCCTGAGGCCCCATTTCCAGGGCCCTGGGCTCCTGTTTCTTGATAATCCGCGCCATTTCCTGCAGGCGGGTCAGGATATCCGCACTTTCAATATGCGGGATATTGGAAAGAAGGTGCGAAAGGAAAGACTGGTACTCCTTCTTATCCGGGAAATACTTGTCCACCATCCGGTACAGCGTACTGGAAGCGCTGCCGGAATAGGCCGATGAAGCATAGTGGTAAATGAGGCTCTCGTCCAGAAGGGCCAGGTTGGCGTCTATGCTCTTATAAAGTTCCCGGGCCGATGAAGTCTCCACAAAATGCACCCTTGTGAGCAGTTCGTCGAATTTTCCCATGGCGCGGTGGCCGGAGAAAACATAGGTAAGAAACTTGGCGGAATTGACGCAGCGTACAAAGGCATTGGAGAAAGGAAGCGTAACGGGCGGATAGTCGTGATACTCTCCCATAATGGACAGGTTCATGGACTGGGGATGGGCTATGGCCACCTTCGCGTACATATTGTACAGCAGGTTCATGTCGAAAAACAGGTGCCCGGAGATGGAAGAGACAAGCCGCAGAGGAGCTTCCTCGCAGGGAGACTTATACACCCCGGCCGTCATCAGGAAATACCGCATGCCGTAATCTATGGCCTTGACGGAGGTGGACAGGGTGAGCGGGGTAACGGCGCCCGGCATCATCTCCCCCACATTCCGCTTGGTGAACAGATGGCCGCTCAAATCATCCTCCCGGTCAAACTCCTCTATGTCAACGATTTCCGTAGTAATGGGGCGCATCTGCAAAAGATACAGCTTTCCGCCGCAAAGGGCCCATTCCACATCCATTTCCTCTCCAAACACTTCCCGTATTTTCTTCCCGGCTTCATAGAGCTGCCTCACTTCTTCTTCGGACAGAAGCTCATCGGCACAAGGCCTGTAGCATTTGCGGGAAATCTGGTAGCGGCGGGCCGATACCTGCCCTGAGACCAGGTTCTCTCCCTGCCCCTCCACCGCCTCAATGAGGATGTGGGAGCCCTTGTTGGGATCGGCCGTAAAGAGAACGCCCGCCTTGTCGCTGTCAATCATCTCCTGCACCACAATGTTCATCCGGCCCTTGGACAGATCAAAATGCCGGGCATAATCCTGTACGCGCTCGGAGTCCAGGGAAGCCAGGCATTTCTGCACGCTTTCCAGAAGATGCTCCCGGTCCACAAACAGGCAAGTCTCGTACTGGCCCGCGTTGGAAGCCTCGGCGCCGTCTTCATTGGAAGCGGAAGAGCGCACGGAAACCTGTTTCACCCCAAGGGCGTCAAAGGCCTGATATACAGCCTCCTGCTCAATGTTATCCCCATCGGTGATTACAAATCCGGCAGGAACGGTGAACCCCTTCCTCACCAATAAATCCAGCCCTTTTGCTTTCCCTCCAACCCCGGGATACAGTTCCTGGGGCAATGCTCCTAACGGGTAAATCTTCATCTCTTTATCTTGTCCAAGTCTCTCTGATTAAAATATCGGCCGGCTTCCCTGTTGAAGCCAATTTCCAGGATGCCGCGGCAAAGCTTGTCTCCCAGCCTGAATTCGGCCACATTCTCGTGCAGGATATACTTTCCGTCCTGAAAATGATAGGTTACGCCCGCCAGCTTTTTGGCCTGTACCGGCAAGTTCTGTCCACCGTCCAGCTTTACGCTGAAGGCCAGTTTTTCCGGCACAAGGCCCTTCCCTACCTCCTGGAAATCCAGGTTGGCTTCCAGCATATAGCTCATGCCGGCCTCCGTCCTGAAATTGCCCACTTCCAGGGCCGAAATCACGGGATAGGAAACCAGGGAATAGTTGAACTGGCAGTCCTCGGATACGGCCATCAGCCACAGGTGGTTGTTCATGTAGTTCCAGTCACGCTTGCCATAGGAATGGTCCCTTACGCAGGACAGGGAAAACTCCACGCTTTGGCCGTTCAGGGTAAACTGCCCTTCCAGGACACCCTCCTGTTCAAAATGGTGCTGGCCGCTCACATTCTGCAGTTCCCCGAAGAAAGCCCGGCTCCACTTCTCGTTGGCAATACCGGTAGCCATCCTTACGGCCGGCATGTGGCTGGTAAAATCTATGAGGCCGAACTTAGGTGCAAAGCGGGCCCGAAAGTCCACCTCGTCGCTTCCGTTCAACTTTCCCTTGAAGGAGAGCAGCCAGTCCTCCCCTTCCCGTTCTACCAGAAGCGGAGATTCTCCGGCGGGGAAAACCTCCTCCTGCAGGGAATAAACCTTCCCGTCCAGATAGATGCAGAACCAAGATTCGTCCATGTTTACGCGCCTTCCCAGACGCGCGAACACGGACATCCTGTTACTGTGCGCAGAAAAATAATAGGAATTGTTCAGCAAAGGGTCTGTTGCACCCTCCATAGTATAGTTGTCGGCAGTCTGGGCATGGAAAGGATTCTGCGCATTCCTTCTTTCCAGCGCCTTGCACATAATAGCTTGTTTCAGTTTAAAGAACATATTCTCCTGGCTCTAAAATCCGGGTGCAAAGATACACTTTTAGAGTCTGTTTTGAAATGTTCAATAAATTCTTTATGTTTCTTTTTGGTAAATTTTCCTCAAAAATTTTCACCCATAAGAACCCCCCTATGGCCAAAAATTTCCAAGAAAAATTTCCACAAAAATAAACTATAAATAAAAATATCAATCATTTCAAAACAGACTCTTACTCTTCCAAAGATAGCAGATTTCCTTTGCTACAACAAGAGTAGGTTGTTAAAAAGACGGGAAAATGGGAAAACTCCCTGCCTCTTTCTATTTGCCGCAAATTTTGTTTAACTTTGTAAACTTTTAAAGACTATGAAACTCCACGAATGAGAATACTCTTTGTACTAAACAGCATTTACACCACCGGGAATGGCCTGGCGGCATCGGCCCGCCGCACCGTGCAGGTTTTAAAAGAGCTGGGAGAAGAGGTAAGGGTGCTTTCCGGCCCCAACCACAATCCCGAAGGTCCCCAGCCGGATTATCGGCTCAAAGACTTCTACTTCCCTGTTTTCCAGCCCATTATCCGCGCCCACGGTTACCAGTTTTCCAGCACCGACGTGAAAGTGGTGGAAGAGGCCGTCCGCTGGGCCGATGTAGTTCACATGCAAGAGCCCTTCGTGCTGGAAATCCGTACGGCCAAGATTGCCAAAAGGCTGGGAAAACCCGTTACGGGAACCTATCACCTGCATCCTGAGAATATCTTCTATTCCTTGGGAATGGGCGGTTGGAAATTCCCCAACCGGCTTTTGCTCCATATTTGGAGGAACTGGTGTTTCAACCACTGGAGCCATGTCCAGTGCCCCACCCAGAACGTGATGGAGCGCATGAAAAAGATAGGCTGTACCTCTCAGCTTCACCTCATATCCAATGGTATCATTCCGGATGAAAGCATACGGCAGCCGCACGAAAACCATCCCTACATAGTGGCCTGCATCGGCCGCCTTTCCGGAGAAAAAGACCCTCTTACGCTGCTGGAGGCCATGAAATACAGCCGCCATGCCCATGATATCCAGCTGGTCTTTGCCGGCCGGGGCCCTCAGGAGAAGAAGACCCGCCGGAAAGCGGCCCGGCTCTATAAGAAAGGCATCCTGGCCCACAACCCTACCTTTGAGTTCATGAAGCGGGACCAGCTTCGCCAGCTGGGCGCCAAGGCCGATTTGTTCATCCACTGCGCCCTGGCCGAGGTGGAAGGCCTTTCCATCATGGAAGCCATGCAGCAGGGCGGCGTTCCCGTCATTGCCACCGGCCCCATCACCGGAGCCTGCCAGTTTGCCCTGGACGACAGAAGCCTTTTCCATCAGCACGACGCCCGGGAACTGGCCCGGAAGATAGACTGGTGGCTGGACCATCCCCAGGAGCTGGAAGAAGCCCGGAACGCCTACATAGAATCCATGAAGGAGTATGAGATTTCAAATTCGGCCCGGGCTCTTCTCCAAATGTTCCACAAATCCATAAACAAGCAATGAAAAAAATACTTCTCACCCTGACTCTTCTGACTGCCTGGGGCGGCAACAAAGCCTCTGCCCAGCTATACAACCTTTCCCTGGACGCCTGGTCCAAGGAGGGAAAAGTGTGGTCTCCCAATGCGGCCGACGCCCCCTCCAGAACCTGGGACAGCGGCAACAAGGGAACCATAGTCCTGGGGAAAAACGTCACGGAACCGGAAGAGGAATTTGTGGCTGTGAAGGGCCCCGGCAAACGGGCGGCGCGCCTTCGCAGCGAATTCATCGGTATGGCGGGAATCGGCAAATTCGCATCGGCCTGCCTCTATACCGGCCAATTCCTCAAGGTGGTGGGCATGAAGGGAGCCCAGATGTCCTTCGGCCTTCCCTATTCCCGGCGTCCCGCTTCCCTGCATGGCTACTATGCCTATAAGCCCGGAAAGATTGACTATGCTTCCAAGGAGCACGCCTCCAAGAAGGGAACCACGGACCAGGGTCTTATCGAGATTTACCTCACCAGTTGGAGCGAGCCCTTTGTCATTGACAACACCCAGGGCATCGGCCTGAATCCCAAGGCCCCTTACGTGATTGGATACGGGGTGCTGGAACTGGACAAGGCTACGGACGGTTATGTAGAATTTGACATCCCGGTGGTTTATGTCTCGGACAAGACTCCAACTTACATAGGCATCATAGCCGCCTCCAGCAAATGGGGAGACAGCTTTACCGGTTCTACGGGCAGCATCCTCTATTTGGACGAATTGGAAATACGTTAAGAGTCTGTTTTGAAATGATTCAATGTGAAAGAAACACAGACCGGCTGGCCGGCTGGATTCTCCGTTTGAGCGTGGTGGCTGCCGTTTGCGCCGCCTGCTGGTATTTCCGGAGCGTACTCATTTATGTACTGCTGGCCTTTGTGGTGTCCCTCATCGGCCAGCCCGTCATGCAGCTGCTCAAGAGAATCAGAATCAAGGGGAAATCCTTCCCGGATGCCGTTCTGGCCGTGGTAACCATCCTGATTATCCTTCTGGTGCTGTCCTTGTTTGTGACGCAGCTGGTCCCCATTGTGATGCACATCACCCGGGATGCGTCCTTGATGAATGCCCAGAGCATCCCCTACAATTCCCTGCTGGAACAGGTAAACAACTGGATCATAAGTGTTTTCCCGACGGTAGGAAAAGACTTCAACCTGGTTACCACTGTTCTGGAACAAATCCGTTCCGTGGTAAGCCTTTCCAATGTATCCGCCGTGCTGGGCTCCGTGGCATCGGCCGCCGTCAGCGTGTTTGTGGGTCTGTTTGCCGTGGTTTTCATCTCCTTCTTCTTCATCAAGGACGATAAACTCTTCTGCAAAATCATCAGCGCCCTGGTTCCGGACCGCATAGAAGAGTCCGTGGAAAAAACCATCAACGACATTACGCACCTGCTTTCCCGCTATTTCCTGGGTCTTACCATCGAGGTGGCGGGGGTTATCCTGCTGGATTTCCTGGGCCTCTGGCTCATCGCAAGGATTGGGGCCGATTATGCCATCGGCATTGCCTTCATCGCCGGTGTCCTTAACGTGATTCCCTACGTGGGTCCCCTGCTGGGAGAAGTGATTGGTGTTATCCTGTGCGTGGTGCTCAAGTATGGCGCCGGAGCCGGGCTGGCCGTTCCCATCTGGGCCTTCGCCCTTATTGTACTGGCCGTAATGCTGCTCACCCAACTGGTGGATAACTTTGTCTATCAGCCGCTTATCTATTCCACCAGCATCAAGTCTTCCCCACTGGAGATTTTCATCGTGCTGCTCATGGCCGGTCATATCGGCGGCACGGTAGGGCTTCTTATCGGCATCCCCGTCTATACGGTGGTGCGTGTGATTGCCGCCCGCTTTTTCTACAAGCACAAAGTGGTCCGGCGCCTGATGCCGGATATTGAAACGGAAAATACGTCTTCGCTCATTTAGAGTCTGTTTTGAAATGATTGATATTTATAGTTTATTTTTGTGGAAATTTTTGAGGAAAATTTACCAAAAAGAAACATAAAGAATTTATTGAATCATTTCAAAACAGACTCTAACTAGCACCTGCAAGTTAGTAAAAATTTAGATCTTGTCAAAAGCCTGGGACAGGTCTGCGATGATATCATCCACGTGCTCCGTGCCTATGGAAAGGCGAATGGTGCTCTGGAAGATGCCCTGGTCGGCCAGTTCCGCTTCCGTCAGCTGGGAATGCGTGGTGGTGGCGGGGTGAATCACAAGGGATTTCACATCGGCCACGTTGGCCAGCAGGGAGAAAATCTCCAGGGAATCGATGAACTTGAAGGCTTCTTTCTTCCCGCCCTTGATTTCGAAGGTGAAGATGGAACCGCCGCCGTCAGGGAAATAGCGCTGGTACAGGGCGTGGTCCGGATGACTGGGCAGGGAGGGATGGTTCACCTTGGCCACCTTGGGGTGCTTGGAAAGGAAGTCCACCACCTTGAGGGCATTGGCTACATGCCTTTCTACCCGCAGGGAAAGGGTCTCCAGGCCCTGCAGGAACACGAAGCAACTTACCGGGGAAAGCGTGGCGCCGATATCTCGGAGCAGCGTGGCACGGGCGCGGGTGATATAGGCGGCAGGGCCGCAGGCATCGGCAAACACAATGCCGTGGTAGCTGGCTTCCGGCTGGGTGAACTGAGGGAATTTGCCGGAGGCTTTCCAGTCAAACTTGCCGCTGTCCACGATGATGCCGCCGATGGTGGTGCCGTGTCCGCCAATAAACTTGGTGGCCGAATGCACTACGATATCGGCCCCGTGCTCGATGGGACGAAAAAGATACGGTGTAGCGAAGGTATTGTCTATGACAAGGGGAATCTTGTGCGCATGGGCTATGGCCGCAACCGCCTCAATATCAATGACATTTCCGTTGGGGTTACCAAAAGTCTCAATAAAGACGGCCTTGGTGTCGGGACGGATGGCCTTCTCGAAATTGTTCACGTCGGAAGGGTCCACGAAAGTGGTGGAAATGCCGTAGGGAACCAGCGTGTGCTGCAGCAGGTCATAAGTGCCGCCATAGATGGTCTTGGCCGATACAATATGGTCTCCCGCACGGGTAATGTTAAGGATAGAATACGTGATGGCGGCCGCACCGGAGGCCACGGCCAGGGCGCCCACACCGCCTTCGAGGGCAGCAATGCGCTTTTCCAGCACATCCTGTGTGGAATTGGTGAGGCGGCTGTAGATGTTGCCGGGGTCTGTCAGGCCAAAACGGGCCGCCGCATGCTCGGAATTATGGAATACATAGGAGGAAGTCTGGTAAATGGGAACGGCGCGGGCGTCGGAAGCCGGGTCTGCCTGTTCTTGTCCTACATGAATCTGAAGGGTCTCGAAGTGTAATTTCTGGGTACTCATATCTATTACGTTTTGTTAAATTTCCACTTGCAAAGTTAAAGCACAAAGATTTATCAAACAAGGAATTTGCAAAAATAAGAGAAATCCTCTAAATTTGTATCCACTAACAGAGAATAAACAAAGAAATAGAGGCCCACAAGCCTCGCAGCAGTTGAATCCTCGCCATGGAAATACAAAACTTGGACAAAACCGACATCCAAATCCTGAAAGTTCTGCAGGAAAACGGCCGCATCACAGTAAAGGAACTGGCCCAAAGAGTGCACCTGTCCCCCACCCCCGTTTTCGAGCGTATGCACCGCATGGAAACCGCCGGCATCATAGAACGGTACACCACCATCCTCAACGCCTCCAAACTGGGGCGCGGCTTTGTGGTGTTTTGCAGCGTAAAACTCCGGAGGATGGGCAAAGACATAGCCCACGACTTTGTGAACCGGATCAAAGATATCCCCGAAGTGGCCGAATGCTACAACATTTCCGGGGAATTTGACTATCTCCTAAAGATTTACGCCCCGGATATGCAATATTATAATGAATTCATCATCAATGTCCTGGGTACCATAGAGAGCCTGGGGTCCATCCAGAGTTCCTTTGTCATGAACCCGGTAAAGACGTCCCCGGGCATTCCCATCCTGTAATTCAGCGTTTCCCGGCCCAGACAAATCCGGCCAGGATGGCTATGGAACCCACGGCGGCCGGAAGAGTCATCCTCTCTCCCAGAAAGGCCATGGCGGAACAGATAGGATTATTTAGGTTTTGAAATGATTCAATAAATTCTTTATGTTTCTTTTTGGTAAATTTTCAAGAAAAATTTCCACAAAAATAAACTATAAATAAAAATATCAATCATTTCAAAACAGACTCTTATTCCAACCAGTCAAAAGCGCCGATAAGTCCTAACTCATGCCTGCTAACTCCTAAAGAAATCTCCCGGAAACACTTAAATTTGCACGTTGAATCCTTAAAGAAATGAATTTTAGCGGAATCATTGTGGGAGCCGCCGTGTTCCTGAGCATAGGCATCTGCCATCCGGCCGTCATCAAGATGGAATACCACTGGGGAAAACAAAGCTGGTGGGTGTGGCTGCTGGTGGGCCTTTTGTGCACCGGCGCTTCCCTGTTTGTCCGGCATTCCATAGTCTCCACCATCCTGGGCGGCTTTGCGTTTTCCTGCTTCTGGGCCATCCACGAGATGTTCCTCCAGGAGAAACGGGTCCTCAAGGGCTGGTTTCCGGAGAACCCCAAAAGGCATGCATATTACGAGAATTTGAGGAAAAAGTAATTTTTTCCTCTTTTTTAGAAATATCGCTTGCGATATAAAAATAAAGTCGTATCTTTGCATCGTAAACGATATAAATAACCAATTAAAGAATATGACTATGGATAAGAACAAATCAATCGCAACCCTTCAGGCCTACGCCACCGGCCTTGCCGCCCAGAGCCTTCAGCACAAAGCAGAAAGCAAAATCTTCGCCGCACAGGGATTCACCAAACTGGCGGAAAAATACGCAGAACACTCCGCGGAAGAGATGAGCTGGGTAGAGCAGTTCATGGACCGCATCCTGGATCTGGGAGGCACTCCGCTTGTACAGCCCGCTCCCGAGATGCCCGTCTTCACGGATCCCGTTGAATATATCAAGGCAGACCTTGCCATTTCCCAGAAGGAAGTTCCCGTACTTCAGAACCTCACCATCAGCCTTCAGGAAGATTTCAAAACCTACGACATCCTCAGAGGTTATGCCTTGGACGAGGAAGAGGACATGTACTGGAGTGAGACCCAGCTGGAGCTTATCGAAAAAATCGGCCTCCAGAACTGGCTGGTCAAGCAGCTCTGATATGAAAAGATTCCTAACTTGTTTAGCGGCAATACTCATGGTACTGTCGCTAAGCGCTCAAAAGGACAATATCATGAAAATATACGATTTCAAAACCAAGAACAACAAGGGTGCAGAAGTGGATTTGGCCCAGTACAAAGGAAAAATCCTCATGCTGGTGAACACCGCTTCCAAGTGCGGCTTCACCCCCCAGTACGACGGTCTGGAGGCTCTCTATCAGAAGTATAAGGACCAGGGTCTGGTTATCCTGGGCTTCCCCTGTGACCAGTTTGCCGGTCAGGAACCCGGCTCCAATGAAGAGATTGCCGAATTCTGCCGCCTCAACCACGGTGTCACCTTCCCGCTCATGGCCAAAACAGAAGTGAACGGTGCCAACGCAGAGCCCGTTTTCGAGTACCTGAAAGCCCAGGCTCCCACGGAGGAATACAAGGGTCTCAAAGCCAAGGCGACGGCCAAAATGTTCAAGAACATCAGCAAGAGCGTGGAAAAAGACAGCGACATCCAGTGGAACTTCACCAAGTTCCTGGTGAACCGCGACGGAACCGTTATCATGCGCTACGCCCCCACCACCGAGCCGGTCGATATCGAGAAAGACATTGAATCCATGCTGTAATGGAAAAAGAAGCTTTTTTGCTGGATAATCAACTCTGTTTCAGGCTGTACACGGCATCGAGGCTTCTTACCCAGGCCTATCATCCGCTGCTGGCCGCACAAGGACTGACCTATCCGCAGTATCTGGTGCTGCTGGTATTGTGGGAAAAAGATAACCAACCGGTGAACGACATAGCCAAACGCCTGTACTTGGAAACCAACACCGTGACTCCCCTTCTCCAGCGCATGGAGAAAGAAGGAATCCTGGTGAGGAAGAAAGGAAAGGAAGACGGTCGTCAGATGATTGTCACCCTTGCCCCCAAAGGCAGGCAATTACAGGAAGAACTGGGGAATGTCCCCTTCACCGTAGGCCAGGCCGTCATGTGCAAGAGCGTAAATCCCCAGACCGTTCCGGAGCTCTTCCTCATGCTGGACGACATGATAAACCGGCTGGACAAAAGCAACCGGGCTATCTCAACTGGACAGGAGCCGATAAGGAATCTATGAGCCTGAGCTCCTCCTGAGAGAAAGCGAGGTTATCCAAAGATTTGAGGTTGTCCTCCATCTGAGCCACCGAACTGGCACCTATGATAACCGAGCAGACACGGGAATCTTGAAGTAACCAGGACAGAGCCATCTGAGCAAAGCTCTGTCCTCTTTTTTGTGCCAGAGCATTGAGCCCGTGGAGGGCTTCCATCATGGTGGGGGTTAGCATTTCTTCCTTCAGGAAAACACCCTTGGCCATGCGGGAATCGGCCGGAACGCCGTTCAGATATCGGCCCGTCAGGAGGCCCTGCTGCAGCGGGGAGAAGGAAATGAAGCCCGTCCCGCTTTCTTCACAAAGGTCTATGAGGCCGCTGCACTGCGGAACCCGGTCTATGATGTTGTACCGGTCCTGATACAGCAGGCAAGGGACATCATGAGCGGCCAGATACCTGTAGGCTACGCGAGCCTGCTCTGCGGGATAGCGCGAAAGGCCCACGTACAAGGCCTTCCCCTGCCGGACAATGTCCACCAGGGCCTGCATGGTCTCTTCCAGGGGCGTTTCCGGGTCCCAGCGGTGGGAATAGAACACGTCCACATAGTCCAGCTTCATGCGCCTCAGACTCTGGTCCAGGCTGGCCATGAGGTATTTGCGGGAGCCCCAGTTTCCATAGGGACCGGGCCACATGTCCCAGCCGGCCTTGGTGCTGATGAGCATTTCGTCGCGGTAGGGGCGGAAAGAACGCTCCATGAGCAGGCCGAAGTTCTCCTCGGCCGTACCGTATTCCGGTCCGTAGTTGTTGGCCAGGTCAAAGTGGCAGATACCCTTGTCAAAGGCATAATGGGCCATGGCCTGGATGTCCCGCAGGGGTTTGTGGGAGCCGAAGTTGTGCCAAAGGCCTAAGGCCAGGACGGGAATCTTGACGCCGGAGCGTCCGCTGCGGCGGTATTCCATTGCATCATATCTGCTGGGGGAAGGGGAATAAACGGGCTCAATCATATCATGTCAATTAAATAGTGTTTACAGCAGGAAGAAAAGGGCTACGCCGGTCATACTCACCAGAACGCCCAGGACTTCGCGGGCTTTGATGCGCTGGTGATAGATAAAGGCGTAAGGGATGAGGATAAAGACAGGGGTGAGCGCCATAAGGGTGGAGGCAATGCCGGCCGCCGTATATCTCACCGCCATCAGGGACAGGGAAACGCCAATCACCGGGCCGAAGAGAGTCATGATGAGGGCATAGCCCATCCCTTTCCTGTCATGGGTGGCCGCCCTCAGTTCGGCCGTCTTTTTCTGGAGGGCCATCAGCGCCAGGAAACCGGCGGCTCCCACCACGGCGCGAATCATGGTGGAGGCAAAGGGAAGCAGCGTTTCCAGGGCCGATGGGGCATCGGCCGGGATTATGCTGGCATAATGCTCCATGCCCACCTTGCTCAAAACCAGGCCCACGCCCTGTCCTATACCGGCGCCCAGGCCCAGCAAAACGCCCTTCAGGGGCAAGGTGAGGCGTACATGATGCCCCTCTCCCCTGCTCAGGATAGAGAGGGCGATACCGATTAGGGTAACGGCCATGGCCAGGCAGGCTTTCCAGGTGAGCGTTTCTCCCAGGATGGCCCAACCGGCGATGGCGGCCATGGGCGGGGCCAGCGTCATGAACAGCTGGCCGAAACGCGCTCCTATATAAAGGTAACAGTTAAACAGGCACCAGTCTCCGAAGACATACCCCACCAGGGCCGACAGGGCCAGCCAGAACCAGGCTTTACCGTCGGCATAAACGGGATAGGGACGGCCCACCCCCACCCAGAGGATAAGGGAGAGGAACAAAGTGGCCAGGACAAGCCGGATCACATTGGCCGACATGGACCCTATGCGATGGCTGGCCTTGTCGGCAAACAGGGCGGTCACCGTCCAGGACATGGCCACCACCAGGGCTATGATTTCTCCAAGATGTTGCATATCGGTACTGCGATGCAAAGATAGCAAAGAATTGGAATGATTTTTTCAAAATATCGCTTGCGATATAAAAAGATTTCCGTATATTTGCATCGCAAACGATATAAATGCAAGGTTAGGAAGGAGGCTTGCTATCGCCCTTTCAGGGCTCCAAGTTGGGTAACTTTCACGCCTGCGAAAGATAGGATTACAAAGATACGAATTGAATCGGCTATTTTTACTAACTTTGCGGCCAAATTGTACTGAAATGGACCATCCCTGCATCAGACTGGCCGGGCCCAAGGACCTGGATGCCGTGAACCGCCTGCTCCATCAGGTGCTTGCCGTGCACCACCGGGGCCGTCCGGACCTGTTCCACGCCATAGGGAAAAAATATACGGACGAGGAGCTTCTTGCCATCTTTGCCCATCCGGAAACACCCGTCTTTGTCTATGAGGCCGATGGGAAAGTGCTGGGCTATGCCTTCTGCGCCCTGGAGCACAAGGGCAGCGGCAGCCTGAAGGAACTGACCACCCTGTACATAGAAGACCTCTGTGTGGAAGAGAACGCCCGCGGCCGGCACATAGGCACCACCCTTTTCGAATACGTGAAAGGCTATGCCAGGGAGAAGGGCTGCCACAACATCACCCTCCACGCCTGGGAGTGCAATCCCGCCGCCATGGCCTTCTACCGCTCCCTGGGCCTGAAAATCCAATACACCTCCTTTGAACTTGTCTGCGAAGAATGAATGTATTCCCTGATGATGAACGTGGTGCCGCCCACCTGTGTAGCCGTACTCAAAAGAAAGAAACAATGCCCCCCGACAAAAGGACGCTCATAGCCCTCATCCCCTTAGGAGTGCTGGTGCTTCTCCTGGCCCTTGTCATCATCATCTGGGGGGCCGATTCTATCGTTGGCGCTTCCCAGGTGGCCCTGCTCATAGGGGCAGGCCTTAGCATAGCCCTTTCCTCCTGGCTGTACAAAACGCCCTGGAAGAGCTTCGAAAAGGCCATCATGGAAAATGTCGGCGAGGTGGCCATGGCCATCATCATCCTGTTCATGATTGGCGCCATTTCCGGCACCTGGACCTCCTGCGGCGTTGTGCCGGCCTTCATCTACTACGGCCTCAAGATCATCAGCCCCAAGGTGTTCCTGCTCACCGCCTGCGCCCTTTGCGCCCTGGTTTCCGTGATGACGGGCTCTTCCTGGACCACCATAGCCACGGTGGGAGTGGCCCTGCTGGGCATAGGCCGGGCCGAAGGATTCCCGGACGCCATGACAGCCGGTGCCATCATCTCCGGCGCTTATTTCGGAGACAAGGTTTCCCCCCTTTCGGACACCACGGTGCTGGCTTCCTCCATCAACAAGGTGGACCTGTTCACGCACATCCGCTACATGATGTTCACCACGGTGCCGTCCTTTGCCATCACCCTCATCATCTTCACCATCCTGGGCCTCACCCACGGTGGTACCCCCAGTGACGAGATGCAGGTGTACTCCCAGGTCCTGTCCCAGAAGTTCAACATCACCCCCTGGGTGCTGCTGGTGCCGGCCTATACCGTCTTCCTTATCTGGAAAAGGAAACCGGCCGTGATGGTGCTGGCCCTGTCGGCCCTGGCCGCCAGCATCGCAGCCATCATCCTGCAACCGGATATAGTCAAGGGGATTGGCGCCTCCGTCACGGAAGGCGGCAACGCCAGAATCTATTTCACCGGCGTCATCGAAAGCATCTACAACACCGTTTCCATAGAAACCGGCAATGCCGAAGTGAACCGGCTGGTGGCCAGCCGGGGCATGACAGGTATGCTCAATACGGTATTCCTCATCCTCTGCGCCATGTGCTTCGGCGCCGCCATGAAGGCCAGCGGCATGATTACGGACCTGGCCCGCATCATGGCCCCCTTCACCCGCACGCGCAGCGGCCTGGTTGCCTCTACCGTGGTAACGGGAACGGGCATGGTGGGCATGGTCTCGGACCAGTACCTGGCCATCATCCTCACCTCCAACCTGTACCGGGACACGTTTGAAAAGGAGGGCTACGAGGCTCGCCTTCTGAGCCGCAGCGTGGAAGATTCCGCCACGGTTACCTCTCCCCTCTTTCCCTGGAGCAGCTGCGGCATGACTCAGGCCACCATCCTTTCGGTGCCCACGCTGGTGTATGCCCCGTTCTGCTTTTTCAATCTCCTGTCCCCGCTGATGTCCATCCTGATGGCCGTCATAGGCTGGAAGATTGTGCGGCATCTTCCTTAGAGTCTGATTGATATTTTTATTTATAGTTTATTTTTGTGGAAATTTTTGAGGAAAATTTACCAAAAAGAAACATAAAGAATTTATTGAATCATTTCAAAACAGACTTTTAAAGAAAATCATTAATTTTGCAAATTACACAAATGCACATTGGCAATATGCAAAAAATCATCATTCTGGACTGCGGATCCCAAGTGACCCAGCTCATTGGCAGAAGACTCCGGGAACTCAACGTTTACTGCGAAATTATCCCCTTCTCCAAGCCGGTGGAGCTCTCCCCGGAGGTCCGCGGAATCATTTTATCCGGCAGCCCCTGCTCCGTGCTGGACACCAATGCCCCCCAGATTGACTGGGCCCATTTCCTGGGCAAAGTACCCGTGCTGGGCATATGCTACGGAGCGCAGTACATAGCCCACAGGCTGGGCGGCAAGGTAGAACACTCCAACACCCGCGAATACGGCCGCGCCATCCTTACCAAAGTGGCCGATTCCCCCCTGCTGGAAGGCATTTCCCCGGAATCGGCCGTCTGGATGTCCCACGGAGACACCATATCGGCCATCCCTTCCGAAGCCACGGTGATAGCTTCCACCAAGGACGTGCGCAACGCCGCCTACCAGATGGCCGATAAAAACCTTTACGCCGTGCAGTTCCACCCTGAGGTGTACCATACGGCCGAAGGCGGCACCATCCTTCGCAACTTTGCGTACGGCATCTGCGGCTGCACCGGAGAATGGACGCCGGACTCCTTCGTGGACAGCACGGTGGAGAGCCTTCGAAAGACCATCGGCCAGGACAAAGTGATCCTGGGCCTGAGCGGCGGCGTGGATTCCACCGTGGCGGCCGTGCTGCTGAACAAAGCCATAGGAAGCCAGCTCACCTGCATCTTCGTGAACAACGGCCTCCTTAGAAAGAACGAATATACAGACGTACTGGCCTCCTACCAGAACATGGGCCTCAATGTAATAGGAGCCGATGCTTCAGAGGCTTTCCTGAAAGAACTCGCCGGCGTTTCGGACCCCGAGGCCAAGCGCAAAATCATCGGCCGGCTGTTCGTAGAAACCTTTGACCAATACGCCAAAAAGATTGAAAACGCCCGCTGGCTGGCCCAGGGCACCATTTATCCGGACGTGATTGAGAGCGCCGGCATCCCCGGAATTGCCTCCAAAATCAAGAGTCACCACAACGTAGGCGGCCTTCCGGAAAGGATGAACCTGAAGATTGTGGAGCCGCTCAGGATGCTCTTCAAGGACGAAGTTCGCCGCGTGGGCCGCGCCCTGGGCATCAAGGAAGAACTGGTGAGCCGCCATCCCTTCCCGGGCCCGTCCCTGGCCGTGCGCATCATAGGAGACATCACGGAAGAAAAGCTCTCCGTGCTCCGCGAGGCCGACGATATCTTCATCCGGGGCCTTCGCAGCTACGACTGCACCGGCATGGGCTTCCCCTCCGCCTCAGACCCCCGCGTAATGGCCACCAACCTCTACGACGCCATCTGGCAGGCAGGCGTAATCCTTCTGCCGATCAGGAGCGTGGGCGTAATGGGAGACGAGAGAACCTACGAGAACCCCGTGGCCCTTCGCGCAGTGGTTTCCACAGACGCCATGACGGCCGACTGGTTCCCCCTCCCCTACGATTTCCTCCGGGAGGTTTCCAACGAGATTATCCGCAAAGTGCGCGGGGTAAACCGCGTAGTTTACGACGTCTCCTCCAAACCGCCGGCAACCATTGAATGGGAATAGTTGACAACACAAACAAAACACTGATATGAAACGAATCCTGGCCCTGGCCCTTTCGGCCGCCCTTCTGGCTTTATCGGCCCCGTCCCACGCCTGTACCAACCTGGTGGTGGGCAAACTGGCTTCCGCCGACGGAAGCGTCATCTGCACCTACAACTGCGACAGCTTCGGCTTTATCTCTCCCCTCACCTATTCCCGTCCGGGCCAGCACGCCCCCGGGGAGAAGGTGGCCATCCGCGGCTTTTTCCCGGGCTCCCCGGTCCACTACATCGACCAGGCTCCCTACACCTATGCCGTGGTGGGCCTGATGAACGAGAAACAGGTCTCCATCGTGGAAACCACCTGGGGCGGCCGCCGGGAACTGCGCAACCCCGAAGGCTGGCTGGGCTATTTCAACCTCATGGAACTGGCCCTTCAGCGCGCTGCCTCGGCCCGCGAGGCCATTGCCGTCATGAACCAGCTGGTGAATGAATACGGTTACAACGAGACGGGTGAATCCTTTGCCATCTGCGACAAGGACGAAGCCTGGATCATGGAACTGGTGGGCAAGGGCGAAGGCCGCAAGGGCGCCGTCTGGGTGGCCCTCCGCGTCCCCGACGACTGCATCACCGCCTATGCCAACTCCAGCCGCATCCAGCAGTTTCCCCAGGCCCGGAAGGTGGACAAGAAGCTGGGCTTCTACGTAACCGCCGACGGCAATACCATGTATTCGGCCGATTGCATCAGCTTCGCCCGCGAGATGGGTTATTTCACCGGGGCCGACAAGGACTTCAGCTTCCGCGAGGCCTACAACCCCATGGACTTTGGGAAAATCCGCGCCTGCGAAGCCCGCGTATGGAGCTTCTTCCGCCACCACTACAACACGGAGGAGATGGACTCCTACCTGCCCTTCATCAACGGCGACATGACCGAAAAGGACCACCTGCCCCTCTGGATCAAACCCGACAAGCCCGTCACCTACCGCGACATCCAGAACGACATGCGGGACCACTTCGAGGGAACCGCCCTGGATATGACGGCCGATGTGAGCGCCGGTCCCTGGGCTTCCCCCTACCGCAACCAGCCTGTGAACTTCAAGAGCGAAGACGGCACCAACATGTTCCGCGAGCGCCCCATCGGCTGCCAGCAAAGCGGCATGACCCTGGTTTGCCGCATGCGCAGCTGGCTGCCCGACGCCCTGGGCGGCATCACCTATTTCAATATGGACGATGCCACCATGGTGGCCTACGTGCCCGTGTACTGCGGCATCAACCGCATTCCGGACCCTTTCCGCGAGGAGAACAACAAACTCACCGAATTCTCCTTCGGGAGCGCCTTCTGGATGAACAACTGGGTGGCCAATATGATTTACCCCCGCTGGAGCGCCATGATTGGAGACCTCCGCGACGCCCAGAAAGAGCTGGAAGACTATTATGAGGCAGACCAGGCCGAAGTGGAGGCCAAGGCCGCCGGAATGACGGCCGGAGACCTCTCCGACTTCCTCACCGGCAAAACCCTCGCCTACACGGACAAGATGATGCAGCGCTGGGACAAGTTGGCCAAGTTCCTCATCGTGAAGCACAACGACCAGGTAATGCGTCCTTCCAAGGACGGTGAGATTGTCCCCGGACGCCACACCTCCCCCGCTTACGCCCCCGCCTTCATCGAGGCCGTCAAGGCCCAGACCGGAGACCGTTACGTAAGGCCCGAGGTGAAGAAATAAAAAGGAAGGGGGTCCCTACACCTTAAACAGCATACCGCCGATATTGTCCCGGGCGGCACCGGTGACCGAGCGCAGGCAGGAAGGGATATCCCACATATACAGAACGCCCAGGAAGGCAAAAATCAAAGCCTCCTTAAACTCTATGATGGCGCTCTCCGGAACCACGATATCGCATCCGGAGAGCGCTTTCATTCTCTCAATGAGGAACTTGTTGTATGCACCGCCGCCCGTAACCAGAAGGTTTCTGCCGGGCCGGGTAACCCGGGCCAGCTGGTGGGCGCAATGCTCGTAATAGGTGCGAAGCAAATCTTCTATGGAAAGGCCGGCGGCATCCAGCAGCGGAAAAACCTGGGCTTCCACCCATTCGCGGCCCAGGGACTTGGGCCAGGTTTTGGAATAATAATCCAGCGCATTCAGCTTGTCTATAAGGGGCTGGCATACCGTGCCGCGGGAAGCAAGGACACCGTCCCTGTCCATATCCAGGCCGATTTGCCGCGTGAAGCGGTTAATCACATAGTTCACCGGAGAAATGTCAAAGGCTATGCGCTGGTCCCCTTCCCTCCAGGAAATGTTGGAGAAGCCGCCGATATTGAGGCAATAGTCGTACTCACCGAAGAGGAGATTGTCGCCGATGGGCACCAGGGGCGCTCCCTGCCCGCCCAGCATGATATCCAGGCGGCGGAAATCCGACACGGTGGGGATGCCCGTTTCGGCTGCAATGGCGGCGCCGTCCCCAATCTGGTACATGATCTTCTTTCCAGGCTCGTGAAAAACCGTGGAGCCGTGGGAGGCTATGATATCCGGCTTTACGCCAAATTCGGCCATAAAGTCCTTCACCCGCTGCCCTATGAAGCGGCCATATTCGCTGTGGAAGGCCACGAATTCGTAGGCGCTCATATTCTGAACGTCCTTTCCCAGCTTCCTTTTCAAATCGGCCGGATAATCGTACCCGCGCGCACAGTCTATGTGGAAATTCCACTTGTCTTTATCCAAGGTGAAAGTTGCGCAACAGACATCCAGCCCGTCCACGGAAGTGCCGGACATGAGGCCGATACTGGTCATGGTCTTGCTCATATGGTTCATACAAAGGTTCAAACAAAGGTAACGAAAAAATTAAAAAAATTTCTTTTTCTTTTAATCTGCATAGATATTAAATTTTTTAATTACAGATTATAAGATTAATTCGCAAAATTATATTAAATATTTTAATAATTATTCATAAAACACTACAAATACGTAAGATACGTTCATTATTTTGTTTTAAAAAATTGTTATATTTGTGCCCGGCAACCCCGGAAAAGCGACGCCAAATGCGTAAATAGAGGGTGCTTAAAGTAAGGTTAGTAATATTCTGGTAGTGTTTTTTGAAAACTATTTATCACTATCAATATTTATGTTTAATCTAAGGTTTATCGTGTTATGAAACGAGCTTTATTGCTTTTGGCCTGCACTTTCGCAAGCCTGACGGCAACGTTTGCTCAGACCACCGTGAAGGGTACTGTCGTTGACGGTGCCAGCGCTCCCATCGCGGGCGCTTACGTGATGGTTCAGGGAAGTTCTTCCCTGGGCGCCATCACCGACGAATCCGGTGCCTTCTCCATTGCAAACGTGCCTGCATCGGCCACCACCCTGGTGGCATCCTGCATCGGTTACTCCACTGTGACCGTTCCTATCTCCGCTTCTCCCATCCGCATCATGATGCAGGAAGACGCAGAGTTCCTGGAAGAAGTTGTGGTTACCGCACAAGGCCTCACCCGTAAGCAGAAGGCCATCGGCTACTCTGCCCAGACCATCAGCGAGGAAAAACTCACCATGACCCACAGCTCCGACATGGGTAACTCCCTGGCCGGTAAGGTTGCGGGCGCCCAGTTCTGGGGTGCCGGCGGTGCCACCTTCAATGAAGGTTCCATCGTCCTGCGCGGTGCCACCTCTTACAGCAACGCCAAGGGTAGCGAGCCCATCTATGTGATTGACGGCACCATTACTACCGCTTCCGCCATCAACATGGACGATGTAGAAAGCATCAACATCCTCAAAGGCCCCTCCGCCACCGCCCTGTATGGTTCCCGCGGCGCCAACGGTGCCGTAATTGTGAGCACCAAGAAGGCCCAGGAAGGCAAGACCACCCTGGAATTCTCCCACACCACGGCCGTTGAGACTTACTACAACCACGTCAAGCTGAACAACCTTTACGGTGGCGGTTCCATGCTTGCAGGCCTTTCCGCCGCCGCTGCCGCAGAAGGTGGGAACGCCCACGACTGGACCTCCCCCTCTTTCCTGTTCGGTGATGATTGGGGTGAAATGGCCCTTGGTGACGGCACCTACTACATGGACTACTATTCCGATGAAAACTGGGGTCCCCGCTTCGACGATGTAACCCTGGTTCGTCCCGCCATCTCCTGGGATCCCACTTCCGAGATGTACGGAAAGGCCGAGCCCTGGTCCTACCGGCTCAAACTGAGCGACCTCACGCGTCCCGCCTGGTCCAATACCACCAACGTGGCCTTCTCCAAGTCCGTCAAAGGCATGAGCACCCGTGTGTCCTTCACCAATGTGGACCGCCAGGGTGTCATGTACAACTCCAAGGCCATCCGCCGCAGCTTCAGCATCTCCACTCAGTTGAAGCCCACTTCCTGGCTCAATGCAGACATCAGCTACCGCTATCGTTTCCGTGAGAACCGGAACGCCGCAACAGAAGGTTACAGCGCCGAGGGCAATGTGGTTTGCGACTTCACCCAGTGGGGCCACACGAACGTGAACATCCGGGACTATTTTGACTGGGAGCGCCCCGACGGTTCCTGGCGCACATGGAACATACATGACATCGACGACCTCACTCCCGAGTTCCACGACAACCCGTATGCCACCCTTGACAACTACAACAGCAAGAGCACCTTCAACTACCACCTCATCTCGGGTGACATTTATGCCACCCTGCCTTTCAACATCAAGATAGGCGCCCGCATCAACAACTATATCAATGCCCGTCAGTATGAGGCCAAGCACGGCACCGGATCCATCAACTGGGATTCCTACTTCCGTACTTACCACGTCCAGGACAACGATTTCACCGCTCAGGGCTATATCACTTATGGTGGCCAGTTCGTGGACAACAAGCTCTCCGTAGAGGCTGCCGCCTTTGCTGAAACCCGCCGTTACGACTACCGCTACCTGAATTCCAGCACCAACGGCGGTCTATCCCTGAAGGACTATTACAACCTGAAGGCTTCCTCCAGCACTTACTCCACCAACAACGACGAAACCCACTACAAGACCCGTTCCTTCTTCGGTACGGCCACCATCGGTTGGGACGACCTCGTTTACCTGGATGGTTCCCTCCGTTACGACCTGGATTCCCGCCTGCCGGCCGACAACAACGGCTACCTCTATGGCGGCGGTTCCGTGTCCTTCATGGCTTCCAAGCTCATCAATGCCCCCTGGCTCAACTTCTGGAAAATCCGTGGTTCCGTGGCCCAGGTAGGTTCCACCATCAGTGCCTATCAGATTTATCCCACCTACACCATCGGCACCAAGAAGGACGGACAGACCACCATGTATGAGCCTGCCACCCTGAAGAACCCCAACGTGCTTCCCACCATTTCCACTTCCTTCGAAATCGGTACGGAATTCAAGATGTTCGGCAACCGTCTGTTCGGTGATGTGAACTTCTACCGCAAGGACACCCGCAACGACATCATCGATGCCAACGTCCTTCCCCAGTCCGGTTATTCCACCCGCAAGGTCAACGCCGGTCTGGTGCGCAACCAGGGTATTGAAATCGTTCTGGGCGGAACTCCTGTCCAGACCAGGAACGTGACCTGGAACCTGAGCGCGAACCTGGCCAAGAACGTGAACAAGCTCATGGAGCTCACAGATCCCAACGACCCCAACGAGAAGTACACCATCTACTGGACCCGCTTCTTCTATGAGTGGTACAACATGGCCATAGAAGGCCAGCCTATCGGCTCCATTGTATCCAACGCCCGCTGGGCCAAGACCGAGGACGGAATTCCTATCCTCCAGAAGGGCAACGCCACTTGGGGAGACGTACGGCCGGTCTATGATCTGGGCACCCAGAATACCGTAGGCAACGTACAGCCTAAACTCACCGGTGGTTTCTCCACCGACCTCCGATTCAAGAACTTCACCCTGGGCGCATCCCTGGACTTCATGGTGGGCGGCAGCCTGGTCTCCTGGACCAACATGTGGGGCACCGGTTCCGGTCTGTTCGCTTCCACCGCAAAGGTGAACGACAGAGGTGTCAACGAGCGTGAGCCCGTTGCCGCCGGCGGTGGTGTTCACATGACGGGTGTTGACAAGGACGGCAATCCCATGGATGGTTACGTAGATGCCTACCAGTATTATCACTACAAGGCCTACTACGACTGCGACTCCTGGGTATATGACCGTACCTACGTGAAACTCCGCGAGGTCTCCCTCAAATACGACCTTCCCCAGAAGTTCCTGCAGAACATGGGTATCGGCATCACCAAGGCCAGCGTAGCCCTGGTTGCCACCAACCCCTGGCTCATCTATTCTGCCTGCCCCAACCTGGATCCTTCCGAGATTGCAGGTGTAGAATACAACTACCTCGAAGGCGGCCAGGCCATGTCCACCCGCACCTTCGGTGTTACCATCAACGTCACTTTCTAAACAGGAGGAATCAATATGAAAAAGTTATATAATATCCTTCTTTCCGTTCTGACGGCCTCCATCCTTGTAACCGCCTGCAATCCTGCAGATTTCGGTGAAATCAACAAGGACCCCAACAACCCCTCGACGGCTTTCACCAACTACCTGTTCACGTCGGCCTGCACCTATGTTCCTTACTTCGTGCTGGGCAGCACCACCAACGGCTACGACCCCTGGCAGCAGGAGTGGCCCGGATACCTCTCCGAGTCCAAGAACAACCAGTACGGTCCCTTGACCACCACCTCCACCTACTCCTCGGTAAGCACCATCTATCTCTATGGTCTCCGCAACCTTCACCAGATTATTGAAATGAACCAGGACGAAGATCAAAAGAGCGAATCCAACATAATGGCGTTTGGCTCCAACAACAACCAGATTGCCGTTTCCAAGACCCTCTCTGCCTTCTACTATATGTCCATAACGGACATCGTGGGACCCATTGTCTTCTCCGAGGCCTTCCAGGGCCTGAGCGATGACAACTGGACGCCCAAATACGACGCTCAGGACAAGGTTTACGAAGGTCTGGACGCCATGCTCAAGGAAGCCTATTCCCAGTTCAGAGAAAACGAAGACCTGGATGGCTCCGCAGACATCCTCTATGGCGGAGACATTGCCAAGTGGAAGAAGTTCAACGCCTCCCTGCGTATGCTCCTGGCCATCAAAATGGCCGATGTAGATCCTGCCAATGGCAAGGCCCGTTTCGCTGCCGCCTATGCCGACGGTGGTATGGAAAGCGATGCCGACAGCTTCACCTATACTTACGACGACCTCACTTGGAACCGCCTTTATTACTGGGTTAGCCCGGACTACTCCGGCGCTGGTTTCAACGCTGTTCCCAACAAGTTCATCGTGGACCAGATGAAGGCTTTCAAAGACAACCGCATGTTCAAGTACTTTGACATTGAAGGGTATCGCGGCAAACGCTCCGAGGACAAGTTCCCCCGTGATTCTTACGATTCCTTCTATGGCGTACCCTTCGGCCTTTCCAACAATGATGCCGTCAATGCCTGGACCACCGTATGCTGTTCCGTCAACAAGAGTCTCATCTCCATGGACGCCACCATACCGGTTATTCCCGCCGCCCGTGTGCTGCTCACCGAGGCCGAAGCCGCTTTCCGCGGTTGGATCAATGCCGATGCCAAGGCTCTGTACGAGGAAGGTATCGCCGTTTCCTTCGACCAGTGGGGTGCCGACGGGGCTGACGAATACATCGCAAGCGCCGAAATTGCCTACAACCCGGCCAACGGCCTGGAACAGATTGCCCTTCAGCGCTGGATTGCCTCCTACATGTCCGACGGTGTGGAAGCCTGGGCCGACTGGCGCAGACTGGACATCCCCAAAATGCCTGTAGGTCCCGGTGCAGAAGATAACGGCATTCTTCACTATCCTTACCGTCTGGGCTTCTATGCCGACACCGATGTTTCCTACAACAACGCCAACTACCTGGAGGCCGTCAAGCTCCTCAACGGCGGTGTGGACGATATAAACAGCCGCCTGTGGTGGGATGTTGCCGACAACGAGGAAGGTGTGATTCCTGAAGAGGAATGCGTTCCCCCGGCACTTTAATTCTAAAAAAGATACAGAGAATACAGATTTGTTAAACAAAATATTGATATGATCTGTACCCCCGGAGCGAGTCGCAAGGCCCGCTCCGGTTTTTTTATTATATTTGGGGAAAATTAAGACTGACCATGAGTAACGAAACCCGACTCTCCCTGTTTGCAGGCCTTCTGATTGGCCTGGGCGCATACGGTTTTCTAGCCCTGGGAGGCATTCCCGGCGCCATTATCTTTGCCTTCGGCCTGGTGGGCGTGGTGCTCTCCGGCTCCCTGTTGTACACAGGGAAAGCGGGCGTCCTCACAGACATGGGAGCCCTTGCCAAAATCTGGCTGTGGAATGTGGTTGCCTGCATTGCGGTGGGCCTGCTGGTCTATGCCATCGGAGGAGAACCCTTGGAAAGGGCGCAGTCCATTGTGGCGGGCCGCTTTGCACAGGGGCCCTGGCGCAGCTTTCTCCGGGCTGTGGGCTGCGGAATTATCATAGACATTTCCGTATACCTGTACCGGAGTTCCCAATCCCTTATTCCTGTTCTCTTCGGCGTTCCCCTGTTTATCGTCTGCGGCTTCTACCACTCTATCGCCGACGTGGTTTACCTGGTGGCCGCCTTCAAGTGGAGCCCCGCCATTTTGTGGTACTACCCTGTTATTGTACTGGGAAACTATGTGGGCTGCAACGTGCGCCGGGTAATCCTGCCTAAAGAATCGGCTTCGTAGCCAGCAGGGAATCCATTTTGTGAGTTCTGAGCCGGTAAAGGGAATCCAAAGCCGGCTTGTATTGTTCCCGGATGGGGTCTCCGGAGGGAGCTTCCATGGTCAAAGGATTGATGGGCGTTCCGTTTTTATATACCCTGTAGTCCAGGTGCGGGCCCGTCGCCGTTCCCGTCATGCCCACATAGCCAATCACCTGCCCCTGGTGCACGCGGTCCCCCACCTTGAGGCCCGCCGCGTACTTGGAAAGGTGCATATAAGAAGTGGTGTAAACGGAATTGTGCCGGATTTTGACGGTATTGCCGCCACCGCCGGCCCAGCCCCGGCTGATGACGGTTCCGTCTCCTATGCTCATCACGGGCGTTCCGGTGGGTGCCGCGTAGTCTATGGCCGTATGGGGCCTTACCACCCCGTGCACGGGATGCAGGCGGTGATAGGTGAATCCGGAAGAAATGCGGGTGAACTTGAGCGGGGCCTTCAGGAAAGCTTTCCGCATACTCTCTCCCTTCTCATTCCAATATTTGTTGCCGCCATCCTGCTGGTCAAAATAAAGGGCGTGGGACTCCTTTTCCCCGCGGGAAAAAACGGCATACTCCACGTCCGCAATGCGGAAAACCTCCCCTTCGCACACGTCCTGGTGATACAGCACGCGGAAGCGGTCTCCCTCCTGCAGGCCGAAGAAATCCACCGTCCAGGCATAGATATCGGCCAGTTCCACTATCATCAGCGGAGACGCCCCGGCCTCTGTCATATCGTTCCAGAGGGAACTGTGGATGGTGACATCGGCCACCTTTTCTTCGTGAATCACTTCCTTGTCAAAAGCCCAGGCGGCCAGGGAATCCCGGCACTGGAAGACGATGCTGCGAACCCGGTTTTCTTCGTACACCAGGTAACAGAGGCTGGCAGAATCCTCGTAATACGCCCTCCAGGCATTGCCGGCACGGAATTTACGTACATCGAAAAGGCTGTCGGAGGCCTTGATGAGTTTATAGGTATTGTCCCCGTTCAACCCCAGGCTGCCCATAAGCCCGGAAAAGGTGGCCCCTTCCGGTACTTTTCCCTCCACCACGGTAAAAGAATCCGTGCAGAAACCCAGCGGATACACCGTGTCCTTCTTCTCTTCCGGGGCCTCTGCCCGGCTGGCCTTCCGGCCCGTCCAGGTGCAGGAAAGGGTGAGAACAAAGAGAATGAGAATGGCGGTAAGGTTTCTTTTCATAGCGATGGATTCAGGTGTACAAAGGTAGAAAAAATTCGGATTCCGGAAAAGATTTTGTAACTTGCACCCATTAATAACACTAAAAAGGATCTGCCCATGGACCCTGTCAAAGTCATCGAAATCAAAAAGAGTGTTTTCGAGGATAATGATGCCGATGCCAGAAGGCTCCGCAAGGAACTGAAACAGAAGGGGGTATATCTTCTGAACCTGATGTCCTCACCCGGCAGCGGCAAAACCACGACACTCATCGGGATCCTTAACCTGCTTAAGGAGAAACTTCGCATCGCCGTCATGGAGGCCGATATAGACTCGGACGTAGATGCCGTCAAAATCAAGGAGGCCACCGGCATCCCTTCCATCCAGCTGCATACGGGCGGAATGTGCCACCTGGACGCGGAAATGACTCGCCAGGGCCTCTCAGGTGTAGAGACGGAAGGCCTGGACCTGGTTGTGCTGGAAAATGTGGGCAACCTGGTATGCCCGGCCGAGTTTGACACCGGCGCCGTCAAGAATGCCATGATCCTCTCTATCCCGGAGGGGCACGACAAGCCGCTCAAATACCCCCTCATGTTCTCCGTCTGCGACGTAGTGGTGATTAACAAAATAGATGTGCTCCCCTACTTCGATTTCGATATGGAGAAATGCAAGGAATACGTTCATATGCGAAATCCCAAGGCCCAGGTGATTCCCATCTGCGCCAAGACGGGAGAAGGCGTGGAGGCTTTTGCCCAGTGGATTCTGGAGGAAGTGAATAACTGGAAACACAATTAGAGTCTGTTTTGAAATGATTGATATTTTTATTTATAGTTTATTTTTGTGGAAATTTTTCTTGAAAATTTTTGGCCATAGGGGTTCCTATGGGTGAA
>CAJOLS010000043.1 GCA_905235535.1 uncultured Bacteroidales bacterium | reverse complement strand
GAGCAGGTGGTTGGCCCGTCCTTAGGTTCCGCCTCCATCCGCGCCGGTCTCATTTCCTTCCTCATCGCTTTTATCCTGGTGCTCATCTACATGGTGCTGTTCTACCGTGGAGCCGGTCTCATCGCAGACGTGGCCCTGCTGTGCAACGTGCTCCTGCTGTTCGGCGTGCTGGTTTCCTTCGGCGCTGTCCTCACCCTGCCCGGTATCGCCGGTCTGGTGTTAACCCTGGGTATGGCTGTGGATGCCAACGTGATTATCTATGAGCGTATCAAGGAAGAACTGGCTGCCGGCAAGGGCTTCTCCCTGGCCGTGCACGACGGTTACAAGAACGCTTACTCCGCCATCATCGACGGTCAGGTAACCACCCTCCTCACCGGTATCATCCTGTTCATGGCCGGTTCCGGTCCTGTCCGTGGTTTTGCCACCACCCTCATCATCGGTATCATCACTTCCGTCCTTACCTCCATCTTCATCACCCGTCTCATCTTTGACGACCGCATCAAGAAGGGTAAGACCGTAAGCCTGTCCAGCAAACTCACCGAGAACTTCCTGAAGCACACGAACGTAGATTTCATCGGCCTCAAGAAGTATTCCTATATCATCTCCGGCGCCCTCATCGTCATCGCCATCGCTTCCATCGCCTTCAAGGGCTTCAGCTATGGTGTAGATTTCACCGGTGGCCGTACCTATGTAGTCCGCTTCGACCAGAGCGTCACCGCTGAAAACGTGCGCTCCGCCGTGGAAGACTCCTTCCGTCTGGCTGCCGAGCAGGCTGGCGTAGATCAGGCCTCCGTTGAGGTGAAGCAGTTCGGTGGTAATGCCCAGATGAAGATTTCCACCCAGTACAAGTACCGCGAGGAAAGCTCCGAGGTGGACACCGAGATTGAAGGTCTCCTGTACGATGCCCTGAAGGGCTTCTACAAGGAACCCGTTTCCCTGGCCAGCTTTACCTCCACGCTGGAGAATCCTAACGGTATCATCTCCTCCGACAAGGTATCGGCCTCCATCTCCAACGAAATTACCAACCGCGCCATCATCTCCGTGCTGCTGGCCCTGCTGGTGATCTTCGCCTACATCGCCTTCCGCTTCAAGGGCTGGACCTGGGGTCTCGGTGGTGTGGTTTCCCTGGCTCACACGGCTATCATCATCATCGGCTTCTTCTCCCTGTTCAACGGTATCCTGCCGTTCAACCTGGATGTGGACCAGACCTTCATCGCAGCTATCCTTACCATCATCGGTTACGCCATCAACGATAACGTGGTTATCTTCGACCGTATCCGTGAGCAGAAGGGCCTGCACCCGAAGGACGATTTCCGCAAGACGGTGAACACCGCTCTGAATGCCACCCTCACCCGTACCGTGAACACTTCCGTGTCCACCCTCCTTCCTATGATTGCCATCGCAATCTGGGGCGGTGAGAGCATCCGCGGTCTGGCCGTCGCCCTCTGCCTGGGTGTGCTCATCGGAACTTACGCTTCCATCATGATCGGTACTCCTATGATGTTCGACGCCACCGCCAAGGCCGACAAGAAAGTGCAGAAGTAATTTTCCGCTATAGCAAAATAAACCGCGGCACCTTACGGGGTCGCGGTTTATTTATTTCCTCAGCACTTCGTACTTGTCTATGCCTATCCTGTGCAGATCTTGCAGGAATTCAGAGGTGACGGCCACCTGGAACTTCTTGGAATAGAACTGGATACGGTAGCGGGTAACGGGGTCGAAGAGGAAAAGGGTGAGGGGGATGTTCCCCTTGTGCTTCTTGACCACGGCCACCAGGTCTTTCCGGAACTGCTGGGTGAGCATGGGGGTGGTGATGTCCATGCTGAATCCGGACAGGATATCGTCCGAAATGTTTCCCAGCAGCGTTACTTTCTGCAGTATAAAGGCATAGGGCGCCGTTTTACCCTGGGCACGTTCTTCCTGCTTCACAAAGAATTTCTCCTTTACCTGGCCTTCCAGGAACAGCGTAGCGCGGGGTGTCATATATTGCATGAACATTTCGTGCTCTTTGCCGAAGAGCGTTAGCTCGTAGGAGCCGCTGTAGTCTTCCAGCATGGTGCGGGAATAAGGTTTGCCGGTTTTGGTGGTGAGCTGCCTGAAATCCGTCACGATGCCGGCCACATAGACCTTCGCAGGCTGTTTCTTGTTCTCACACTCGGAGATGAAATTACTCATGTCGGCCATCTGGCAGTTGCAGAAATTCTGGATTTCAAAGCGATAGCGGTCCAGCGGGTGGGAGCTCAGGTACATGCCCACCAGCTCCTTTTCCTTCTGCAGCGCTTCCATGATATCCATCTCCCCTTCAAATTCGGGCATGGCGGGGCGCTCCGGCTTCATTTCTTCCATGTCTCCGAAGAGGGAAACGCCGCCGGAGAGGGTGTCCTGCTTGAACAGTTCCCCGTAACGGACCAGCTGGTCTATGAAGAGGTCTCCTCCCCGGCCGGGCTGGAAATACATGCTGCGTTTGTGGCCCAGGCTGTCTAAAGCGCCGGAAAGCACCAGATTTTCAAAACTCTTGCGGTTCACGCTGCCCGCCATTCGCTCTACGAAGTCGTAAATATCTGAGAACAAGCCATTTTCCTCCCTTTCGGCCATGATGGCATCTACCACATTGGAGCCGAAACCCTTGATGCTGCTAAGGGCAAAACGCACGTCTCCGTCCTTATTGACGGTGAAGTGGCCGGAACTTTCGTTCACATCCGGACTCAGGACCTTGATGCCGTGGGCGCGGCAGTCGTCCATAATCTTGATGGTTTCCTCCATGCTCTTGGCGCAGTTGAGGCAGGATGCGAAGAATTCCGAAGGGTAATGCGCCTTGAGCCAGCCTGTCTGGTAACTCACCCAGGCATAGCAGGTGGCGTGGGACTTGTTGAAGGCATACTGGGCAAACTTCTCCCAGTCTTTCCAGATTTTGTCCAGGATTTTCTCCGGGTGGCCGTTGGCCTGCCCTCCCGTCATGAACTTGTCCTTCAGGGAGTTCAGGATGTCTATCTGCTTCTTACCCATGGCCTTGCGCAGCTTGTCGGCCTCACCCTTGGTAAAACCGGCCAGTTTCTGGGACAGCAGCATCACCTGCTCCTGATACACGGTGACGCCGTAGGTGTCCTGCAGGAATTCCTCCATTTCGGGGAGGTCGTACTCTATGGCTTGTTCCCCCTGCTTGCGGGCCACGAAGTCCGGGATATAGTCCATGGGACCGGGCCGATAGAGGGCGTTCATGGCGATAAGGTCTTCAAAACGCTCCGGACGCAGCTTCTGCAGCCAGGTTTTCATGCCTTCGGATTCAAACTGGAACACAGAGGTGGTATCTCCCCGGCCGTAAAGCTCCAGGGTTGCCTTGTCGTCGATGGGGATGGCCTCGATGTCTATATCTTCTCCGTGGTGCTCCTTGATGAGGTCCAGGCAGTTATGGATAATCTGGAGGGTAATGAGACCCAGGAAGTCCATCTTGAGCATGCCCACATCCTCAATGAAGTGACCGTCATACTGGGAGGTGCGTACGTCCAACCCCGTTTCCTTATCCTTGGACAGGCAGATGGGGAGGTAATCCGTCAAATCCCCGCGGCCGATAATGGTGGCGCAGGCATGCATGCCCACCTGGCGGACACAGCCTTCCAGGGCCTGGGCATACTTGAGCACTTCCTTATTGATTTCCGGGCCGTTTTTGAGCTCTTCGATGAACTCCGGCACCAGGCGATAGCAGTTTTTGAGGTTAATCTTGACATCCACGTCCTCCATGCCTTTCTGGAAGGTCTTTTTAACCTTGACCAGCTGGCCTTCCACCTCTTCCTCCACTTCTTCTTCCACCATCTTGAAGCCGGGTTTAAGGTCGTCCAGCTTGGGGTTGAAAGGGTATTTCTTCTCTTTCTTCTCGCTCAGGCGGTCAGGGACCATCTTGGTGAGGCGGTTGCTTTCGTCTATGCTCACCCGGCTGACGCGGGCCACGTCCTTGATGGCACTCTTGGCAGCCATGGTGCCGAAGGTGATGACACGGGACACGTGGCTGGCGCCATATTTTTCCTCAACATACTGGTGCGCCTTGGTGAGGTCCTCGAAGTCCACGTCTATATCCGGCATGGAGATACGGTCCGGGTTGAGGAAACGCTCGAACAGGAGCTGGTACTTGATGGGGTCCAAATTGGTGATTTTGAGGCAGTAGGCCACCACGGAACCGGCGGCGGAACCACGGCCGGGGCCCACCATGGAACCGGCGGCGCGGGAGGCGGCGATATAGTCCTGGACTATGAGGAAATAGTCCGGGAAGCCCATGCGGCAGATGGTCTTGAGCTCAAAGTCTATGCGCTCTTCCTGTTCCTGGGTCAGCGTTTCCCCGTAGCGCAGATGCGCACCCTGATACGTCAGGTGGCACAAGTATGCCACCGAATGGCAGAAACCGTCTCCGCGGTAGGTGCCATGCTTGTCGCATCGGCCTGTATCTATGATGTCCTTGTACTTTTCAAGGTACTGGCCTATATCGGCCATAAAGGCCGGATCTATCTCATAGACAGGGAGAACCGGCTCCCGGTCTATGGAATACTCCTCTATCTTGGAGGCCACTTCCAAGGTGTTTTCTATGCACTCCGGGTGGTCCGGGAACAGCTCCCGCATCTCCTCCTCGGACTTGATGTACTCCTGCTGGGTATAGCGCAGACGGTCCGGGTCGTCTATATAGGCGTTGGTGGAGAGGCAGATGAGGCGGTCGTGCACGGGCCCGTCTTCCTTTCGCACGAAGTGAGCGTCGTTGGTTGCGATGACCTTGATGTTGTGTTTGGCGGCCAGTTTGAAGATTTCCTCCGTGTAGTAGCACTGCTTCTCGTAGAGGTCGTTGGACAGGCCGGGAACCTCCGTCCTGTGCTTCATCACCTCCAGGTAATAGTCTTCTCCAAACACCCTCTTGTGCCATTGAATGGCCTTTTCCACGGCGGCTTCGTCGTGGGCGACGATGGCGCGCGGCACCTCTCCCGCCAGGCAGGCCGATGAGCAGATGAGCCCCTCGTGGTACTTCTCCACTATCTCATGGCTCACACGGGGCTTGTAGTACATACCGTTTATGTGCCCTTCCGACACAATCTTCACCAGATTCAGGTATCCCGTGTAGTTTTTGGCCAGCAGAATCAGGTGGTAATAGCCCTTTTCCTTGATCCTGTGATCCCCTTTTGAGACGTAAATCTCACAGCCGATGATGGGCTTGATGCCCGGGTGCTTCCTGGCGTACTTGAAAAACTCCTTCACGCCATACATGTTGCCGTGGTCCGTGATGGCCAGGGCGGGCATGCCCAGCTCCTCGGCCCGGTTGAAAAGGTTCTCCATGGATGATTGTCCGTCCAGGATGGAGTACTGGGTATGGACGTGAAGATGTACGAAACTCATAAGGCAAAGATACGATTTCTCCCACGTATTTGCGCAAAAAAGTTATCAACAAAAAACCGCGGCTCCGAAAGAGTCGCGGCAATGGTTTCCGGCATGCGCGCCTTATTTGCTCATCTTGAAGCCCAGGCGGAAGTTGTCGTAGCCGTCGGCCAGTTTCACGAGGGAACCCAGGCTGGAAGAGCTCTGGCCCAGCGTGGAGGCCATTTTTTTGATGAGAGACACGGCCTTGTTCACCGGGAAAACCATTTTCACGTTGCCCAGGCCGGACTCCAGGGATCCCGTCATGCTAAGGTACTGGAACTTCTTGCCGAAGACCAGGGAGACCGTCTTTTCCCCGTCTCCTACCGTGAAGGTACCGGGAATGGACATCTTGCCCACATTCATGACAAAGGTCTTGTCTTCCGCATTGAAGGTGAAAGACACGGCGCCGGGGGTGATGCCCACGTTGGAAAGATAGCCGTCGGCCTTGGTTTCAAGGGCCGATGTGGCAGCGGTGCCCGCCAGGTTGGTGAGAATGCCGCCTTCGGAGCTGGTGGCCGATACGGCTACGCCATTGTAAGTATAAGTGCCATTGAGGCTTACGGGAGCGGAATAGATGACGCCGGCGGCGTTGGAAATGACATTGCCCAGGCTGCCCAGTTTGTCCAGGACACCCTGGGCGTTTGCGGAAACGCTAATCGCGGCCGCAATGACGATAAGGGAAACGAATTTTTTCATGGTATATACGTTTTATTCAGATTCATTTTGCCACCCCTGTGCTTTCACGGGGAATTCCAAGCCCTCCGGAGTAACCAAAACCGTGCCGGCCTCCGGCT
Source organism: uncultured Bacteroidales bacterium (assembly GCA_905235535.1). Lineage (GTDB taxonomy): Bacteria > Bacteroidota > Bacteroidia > Bacteroidales > UBA932 > Cryptobacteroides. Next base: position 7,349 of record CAJOLS010000043.1, on the reverse strand, counting down.
GCGCCAGGTGGCCGATCACGTCAAATGTCTGGAATTCCCGGCGGAATTTCTCTATATGCAGGATGGGCACCACAAAGAGCAGGCGGTTGTCGTCTCCCCCGTTCATGGCGGCCGATACGGGATCCATGTCCAGTTCCTTGCCCAGCTGGAAGCTGTTGCCTTCGAAGGGAATCTTGTCGGCATACACCTTGGCCCCCAGCCCGCTGTCCCGGGACAGGCGTTTTAAGGCATCCGAAAGGCCCTTGGTGACAAAATAACCATAGGAGGGGTATATTTCCACGTCTTCCAGACGGGACACCACAGAAGCCTCCAGTTCGGGCCTTAAATACGCTCCCACCAGCATCTTGTACTGGCTCATGTCCGGCTGCGTTCCCTTTTCCTGGAACTCCCGGGCGCCCCTTTCCAGCACCTGCAGGCCCAGATAGGCCGCGCCCAAGCTGCCGGAAACGCAGATAAGGTCCTTGGATTTGGCCGCCATGCGGCGTTTCTCCGTCAGGAGAGACGTCTCTCCCGTGGCCGACACAGAGACATAAAGGCCGTTGTCCGAAGGCTGCAAATCCAGGTTAACCGCCTCATAACCATGCTCTTTCGCCGCCACCGTAATTCCCATCCAAAGGTCTTTGACCTGGGGAAAATCCAGTTTGGCCGATACCCCCAGCACCACATTCAGAAGTTTGGGGGCGGCCAACGCGGCATATAACTCCCCCGTTACACCAACCACACATTTGTAGCCCAGGTGTTTCATGGGGAAGTAAACCAGGTTAAAATCTATGCCTTCCAAATACATACGGGAAGCCATAGAAACGCGGCCGCCCTTGGCGGAGGTATAAGAGAGCCCGGTAACCGGATTATATGCAGAGAGGCGATAGAGCTGGTCTATCGCCTCTACTTTTCCTAATTCTGTGAAGGTCTCTGCCATCTTTGTAGAAGCGGTTAAACAACCACAAAGATAACAATTATTTCTTACTTCCTTTCCGGCTGATTATGGCATCTTGCCGGAAAAATTGAGTTTCCTTATCGGAGCTGGAAAATCACGGGGAAGGTGTAGGTAACCTTCACAGCGCGGTCACGCTGACGGCCAGGAGTCCACTTGGGAGAGCTGGAAACAACGCGGACGGCCTCTTTGTCCAGGGATTCATCCACGCCACGGAGCACACGCACATTGGTGACGCGGCCGTCGGCCTCTACGGTGAACTGGAGGGTAACACGGCCCTGCACACCATTTTCCTTGGCAATTTCCGGATAAACCAGACGGGAGTTAACCCACTTGGAGAACTCGTTGGCGTCACCTCCCTGGAAGGAAGGCTTCTTTTCTACGAGCTGGAAAGGAATGGCTTCTTCTTCCACTTCCTCATCTACTACGGCGGCTTCCTTGTAATCCTGGATTTCAAAAGCCTGGTTGCTGTCTTCCAGGTTGATGAACAGGTCGTCGTCCAGTTTGATGTCATCGTCCACGATATCGATCTGGTCGCTCAGGACGGGAATGCTGGGAGCCTCGGGCGGGGGCGGGGGAAGCTCGTTCTGGATGGCCACCATCTCTTCTTCCACCACAGCCTGGGTGGTGTCTTCGAGGAGAGCCACCTTAGCATCTTTGGAAGAGTGGTTGAAGGCCAAATAAACAATGCCGAGAGAAACGAGAAGGCCGATCTCGGTAAAGAGCAGGCGCTTGTTCTCAAGGCTGGCCTTGGGGGATTTCTTAACTTCCATGACTATTACATTTAAAGGTTAATTTTCTCTGATGCAAAGATGGAAAGTATATTTTTGAGCTCCAAATTATAGCCGAAAAACAATCTCGCAATCGGTTTTCGTTAACCAACTGAAAATAAGCCGTTTACCACAAGTGCGTCGAGAAACATTCTCGCAACGTCCCTTTTTTGTGTCGAAAACCCGTACTTTTCGGGTGTTCGCCAGTAAAAAAGGGTTAATGCTCCAAACATGCCAAAAAAAGGCCCTTGTCTGCACATTCTGAGGACTTTATGCGTTCTTTTAGCCGATAAAGACGGTTATAAACATACGGTTTGTCCTTTTCCAAAAGCGTTGAAATGGTGGTGGAAGAAAATCCGGAGGCGGCAAAAAGATATAGCAAATAATCTTCTTGCTTCAACTTGGGGAAAGTGTTCCTCAATTTGACCATTACGTTGTCAGAGCCCTCGTTCAGGGCCTGCTCAAGCTGCTTCTGGACGCTTTCGTCGGCTCTCAGTCCTTCTACGATGGAACGGACCTCCTTCAAAATGCGAGGCTGCAGGTTGTCCGTTCCTTCATAGATGTAATACTGCTCGCACAAGCGGTCCAACGTGTCTAATTTATGGCCCGTGGAACGTTTTTGAAGAGCTCCCAGGCGCACTTGCAGGTCCTCTGCAATGGACATAATGCGCTCATTTTCTTCGCGTTCCTCCATCAGTTGCTTTTCCAGCTGGGCTTTTCGCGCCCAGAAATACAGGACCAGGGTGGCCAGAACGGCCGTTACAAGGAGCAAAAGCGGCCCATAATCCTGACTATCCTCCCGGACACAAGAAGCCAAGAGGATAGTCAAATTTATGATTACAAGCGCATTTCGCATAAATGTTACAGGTTGCGGAGGAGGTTGGTGAGAGAAACCTTCTTCTCAATCATCGCACGCAGGTCTTCTATCTTTATGCGCTGCTGCGTCATGTTGTCGCGGTCTCTTACGGTGACGCAGCCGTCGTTCAGGGAGTCGTGATCCACGGTGACGCAGAAGGGCGTTCCAATGGCATCCTGGCGGCGATAGCGCTTGCCGATGGAGTCTTTCTCGTCGTACTGGTAGGAGAAGTCGTATTTGAGCTCGTCCACCACTTTCTGGGCCAGTTCCGGCAAGCCGTCCTTCTTCACCAGGGGCATTACAGCCACCTTGATGGGGGCCAGCGGGGCAGGAATCTTCATGACAACACGCTCTTCGCCATTTTCCAACTTCTCTACCGTATAAGAGTGGGAAAGCACGGCCAGCACCATGCGGTCCACGCCGATGGAAGTCTCAACCACATAGGGAGTATAGGACGTATTCTCCTCAGGATCAAAGTATTCAATCTTCTTTCCGGAGAACTTCTGGTGGTTGCCCAGGTCAAAGTTGGTGCGGCTGTGGATGCCTTCCAGCTCCTTGAAACCGAAGGGGAAGTTGAATTCGATATCCGTGGCGGCGTTGGCGTAGTGGGCCAGCTTCTCATGATCGTGGAAACGGTAATTATCGGCCCCCATTCCCAGGTTCACATGCCATTTCATGCGGTTTTCCTTCCATTTTTTGAACCAATCCAGCTCTGTGCCGGGCTTGATGAAGAACTGCATCTCCATCTGCTCGAATTCGCGCATGCGGAAGATAAACTGGCGTGCCACAATCTCGTTACGGAAGGCCTTGCCAATCTGGGCGATACCGAAAGGAATCTTCATGCGTCCGGTCTTCTGGACATTCAGATAGTTTACAAATATGCCCTGGGCGGTCTCCGGACGCAGATAAATGAGGTTGGCGCCGTCGGCCGTAGAGCCCATGGAGGTGGAGAACATCAGGTTAAACTGGCGCACTTCCGTCCAGTTGCAGGTGCCGGAAATGGGGCAGACGATGTTGCAGTCTATGATAATCTGGCGATATTCCGCAAAATCGTTGGCCTTTTCGGCCGCCACATAGCGGCCATGAACCTCGTCATACTTGGCTTTTTCTCGCAGCACGTTGGGATTGGTAGCGCGGAACTGGGCCTCGTCAAAGGCGTCTCCGAACTTCTTTTTGCCCTTAGCCACCTCTTTTTCAATCTTTTCCTCAATTTTGCCTAAGTAATCTTCAATGAGAACATCGGCCCTGTATCGCTTCTTGGAGTCTTTGTTGTCGATGAGGGGGTCGTTGAAGGCGCCCACGTGACCGGAAGCTTCCCAGATGCGGGGATGCATGAAAATGGCGGAATCTATGCCCACGATGTTCTCGTTCAGGCGGGTCATAGCCTCCCACCAATAGTTTTTGATGTTGTTCTTGAGCTGGACACCCATCTGGCCATAGTCGTAAACGGCTGCCAGACCGTCATAGATCTCACTGGAAGGGAAAATGAAGCCATATTCCTTGCAGTGGGCTACCAGCACTTTAAAAAGTTCATCCTGCGTCATATACAAAGTTATTTGATTGTCTTTCAGGCCTGCAAAGTTACTCAAATATTTCGGGAAAAGCCTCCCGGACAGCCGGTTTTGAAATCTCCAGCAGCGGCTTTTTCACAAAATCCCGCTGGCCGATGAGGGGGTGGGGGACAGTAAGATTTTCTGTCTTAATGATTTGCGTTCCGTAAAGAAGAATGTCTATGTCTATGATGCGGTTGTGGTAAACGCGCTTGCCATCGGCATCAAAAAGGGCTTCTTCCGTTCTCCCAAGGGCCTTTTCTATTTCCTTTACCTGCCGGAGAATCTCCTCTGAGTGCTCCTCGGGCGTTCCTTTGCGGGGAAGGCGGTACAGGACACACAGATTCAGGAAATCCGGGCCTTCAAAGCCCCAGGCCGGGGTTTCTACAATACGGGAAATGCGCTCCGGGTGCATCCCAAAGGCCTCATCCAGCAGATTCATGGCCTTCAGGAGATTCACATCCCGGTCTCCCAGATTGGAGCCCAGCCCTATAAACACATCTACCCTTTCCATTCAGTCGTTCAGTTTACTGTAATCGTCTTCCTCATAATCCAGCCCCAGTTCTACGCGGGCCTCTTCAGAGAGCATGCTGCGGTCCCAGACAGGGTCGAACGTGAGTTCTATGGCGCATTTCGTAACCCCGGGAACGCTTTCTACGCCCTGCTGCACCTCCATGAGCACCTGGTCGGCCATGGGGCAATTGGGCGCTGTAAACGTCATTAAAATGGACACTTCGCGCGCCTTGTTGATGGTTAGCTCGTAGATGAGCCCCAAATCGTATATGTTGACGGGGATTTCCGGGTCGTAAACCTCCTTCAAGGCCGATATTACAGCCGCATAGAGGGGTTGCAACTCCTTCACGTCCTCCGCTGTCAAAACATCTTTATCTGCCATTTTCTGCTAAATTCTTGATGGTTTCAATCATTGACACCAAACCGTTGGCGCGGGTGGGGGAGAGATTCTCCTTCAGGCCGATTTGTGCCACGAACCCAAAATCGTCGCCGGCAATTTCCGCGCGCGTACGCCCGGAATAGACGCCAATGAGAAGGGAAATGATACCCTTGGTGATGATGGCGTCGCTGTCGGCCGTGAAATAAAGCCTTCCATCCCGTTCCTCGACATCCAGCCAAACACGTGATTGACAGCCTTTTATTAAATTATCTTCCGTTTTCTTTTCTTCCGGGAAGGCCTCCAGGGACTTTCCCAGTTCAATCAAATATTCGTATTTGTCCAGCCACTCGTCATACAGGGAGAAATCCTCTATGACCTGCTGCTTTTTCTCTTCCAGTGTCATCTTACAGTAACATTTCTATGGCCTTGTCAAGGCTTGCAACAAAATATTTCGCTTCTTCCAGCGTGTTGTACGGCGCAAAAGAAGCTCTCAGAAGGCCTGTAACGCCCAAATGGTTCATCAAAGGCTCTGCGCACATCTGGCCGGAACGGACAGCAACGCCTATTTTATCCAAAATCAGGGCCAGATCCTCATGATGAACGCCCTTGACGGCAAAAGAGAAAAGGGGAATCTTGTATTCCCGGGCCGATCCATACAGAACAATGCGCGAATCCTGTAAGAGTTGGGTACACAGATAATCCAGAATGGCCTCCTGCTCTTCCTGGACTTCTTTCTCTTCCCGGACAGCCTCTGCAAAATCCAGCGCAGGAACCAAGGTGGGAGCAGAGTTGAAATTCTGGGTTCCCGCTTCGAATTTCATGGGAAGGGGAGCGTATGTTGTTCCGTTAAAACTCACCGTTTCAATCATTTCCCCACCGCCCATGTAAGGAGGCATGGTGTCCAACCACTTTCGTTTTCCATAAAGCACCCCCGTGCCCGTGGCGGCATAGATCTTATGACCGGAGAAAGCGTAGAAATCACAGTCCAAATCCTGGACGTCCACTTTCTCATGGACAATTCCCTGTGCGCCGTCCACCAGCACCGGAACACCCGCCGCATGAGATACGGAAACCAGTTCTTTGACGGGATTAACAACACCTAACACATTGGAAATGTGAGTAATAGCAACCATTTTGGTGCGGGGGGAGAGCAGGGCACGAAGACGCTCCGGGCTAAGCCTGCCGTCTTCCTCCGTTTCCAGGACCTTGAGAACGGCGCCCTTATGCTGGCAAAGCAGCTGCCAGGGGACTATATTGGAGTGATGTTCACAAACGCTAACAATGAGCTCATCTCCTTCATTTACAAATACTTGCCCATAAGAAGATGCCACCAGATTAATGGAAGCCGTAGCTCCTGACGTGAAGATAATTTCTTCCCGGGCACCAGCGTTAATGAAAGTACGAACCCTGTCACGAGCTCCCTCATAAGCCTCCGTTGCCTGGGCGGCCAAATGATGTACAGCCCTATGAATGTTTGAGTTAGCTTCATTTACCAAGCCCACCCAGCAGTCTGTGACGGCCTGGGGTCTCTGGGCCGTGGCCGCATTGTCCAAATACACCAAAGGCTTTCCATACACCTTGGTGTCCAGAATAGGGAATTGGTTGCGTATCTTGGTAATAGCCATTTGCTTTTGATAAGTCCGCAAATTTACATATTTTTGCGGTATGATAGACTATATTAAAGGACAAATCGTAGAACTAAGCCCTACGGAATTGGTTCTTGACAACCAGGGAATAGGATACAGCATCCTGATTTCCCTCCAGACCTACGAAGCTTTTCAGGCCAAAACAGACGCCGTGGCGTACATTCACCACTACATCCGGGAAGACGAAGAGCTATATTTCGGCTTTGCCACCAAGGACGAGCGGGAACTGTTCCGGCTGCTCATCAGCGTGTCCGGAATAGGAGTTGCATCTGCGCGTATGATGCTTTCCACCCTCACATCCGAAGAGATTCGACAGGCCATTTTGGCCGAGGACATCAACAAGATCAAATCGGTCAAAGGAATTGGCCTCAAGAGCGCCCAGAGGCTGGTATTGGAGTTAAAAGACAAGGTAGTAAAGGGCGAAGGAAGCGCAGAAACGGCTCTCTTCAAGACGGACACCAACGCCCTGGCGGAGGAAGCCACAACAGCCCTGGTCATGCTGGGATTCAGCAAGGCCAATATCTCCAAGCTGATGCCCGCTATTCTCAAAGACAATCCTGGTGCCAAGGTAGAAGACATAATTAAAGCCGCCCTCAAGCGGCTTTAGAGTCTGTTTTGAAATGATTGATATTTTTATTTATAGTTTATTTTTGTGGAAATTTTTCTTGGAAATTTTTGGCCATAGGGGTTCCTATGGGTGA
>CAJOLS010000042.1 GCA_905235535.1 uncultured Bacteroidales bacterium | reverse complement strand
CATCAACGAACTTGACGTCCTCCGTGAAGACATCGGCCACGGTGATGGTGTCTCCGAGCTTGAGCTCTCCGGCGAAGTCTGCCTCGAATTCCACGAGCTTCTTCTTGGGAGTAGTTCCAGCCTTTTCGAAATGGCCCTTCAGAGCCTTGCTGGTGCGCTTCTCTTTCTTTTCGTCATAGGCAAGCTGCACGGCGGCATAACCGTCGGTTTCTACAGTGCGAACCTGCGTGACAACACACGGACCAGCCTCAACGACAGTGCACGGGATATTCTTCCCGTCGGCACCGAAGACGGAAATCATTCCGACTTTCTTTCCAATTAAACCAGGCATTGGTGTTTGTTAATTAATTGTTACTTAATAGTTTATAACGCATTGGAGGCCACGTGGGCACAATGGCGGACCGCAAAGATACGACTAAATTCCTGATTTTCAAAAAATTTTCAACACATTTAGAGTCTGTTTTGAAATATTCCTACCTTTGCAAAGGGCTGGATATCCCAACATTTAGGGATAGGATTCCCCGCGGAAAAACCCTACCTTTGCAGTTCCATCAAGAACCTATGAAAAAACTGACCCTTCTGATTCTGTGGGCGCTTCTGTCCTTCCCTGTCTTTGCCGCCACTCCCGTCAAGGTGGCGGGCAAGGTGGCAGAGGCCGGCAGCGGAATTCCCGTAGCGGGCGCCGTGGTGCGCCTGGACGAGAATTACCTGTGGGCCGTGACCGGGGATGACGGCAGCTTTGAGTTGGGCGGCGTGCAGCCGGGCCGATACCGGCTGGAAGTCTCCTGCCTGGGCTATGTGACCTGGGAGAAGGTCCTGCAAGTGAAGCAGGACATCAAGGACCTCCAGGTAACCCTTTCCCTGAACACCCTGGCCCTGCAGGAAGTGGTGGTGACGGCCGAAACGGCCAAAGACAACCTGAACACCACCCAGACCATTAGCCGGACGGCCCTGGACCACTTGCAGATGAACAGCATGGGCGGCATTGCCGCGCTGCTGCCCGGCGGGAAAACCCTGAACCCGGACCTCACCACGGACAACGCCTTTTCCCTTCGCAGCAACGGCTCCACGGCGGGAAACGCCGCCTTCAGCACAGCCGTGGAGGTGGACGGAGTGCGCCTGGGCGGCAACGCCAACTTCGGCGGCCTGGCCGGAACCGGCACGCGCAGCCTGTCGGTAGAGAACATTGAATCCGTGGAAGTGATGACCGGCGTTCCGTCGGCCGAATACGGAGACCTGGGAAGCGGCCTGGTGAAGGTGAAGACCAAGCGCGGACGCTCGCCCCTGAGCATTGTGCTTTCGGCCAATCCCCGAACCTACGAGGTTTCCGTTTCCAAGGGCTTCGAGCTGGGGAAAGGCGTGGTCAACCTGGGGGCCGAATGGGCCCGCGCCACCAGCAAGCTCACCTCCCCCTATACCTCCTACACCCGCCGGGGCTTCACCCTGGACTATACCCGCACCTTCGGGCAGAAGCTGCGGCTGGAGGCCGGCATGAGCGGCAATGTCGGCGGCATGAACTCCGCCTCGGACCCCGACGCCTTCTCCAACGAATACAAGCGGGACCGGGACAACCTGCTCACCCCCCATTTCAAGCTGGTGTGGCTGCTGAACCGCAGCTGGGTCACCAACCTTACGCTGGACGCCAGCCTCTATTACCACGACCAGCGCTCCCACTACCATAAATATAATTCATACGGGTCTGCGCAGCCGTCCGTACACGCGCAGGAGAAAGGCTACTGGATGGCCGACGTCCTCCCCTTCACCTATTATTCAGACCTCATCGACGATTCCCGGGAACTGGATTACGCCGCCTCCCTCAAATACGACTGGCTGCGCCACTGGGGAGCCGTCAAGAATGTCCTGAAGGCCGGCCTGCAGTGGAAGGCCGATGGCAACGCGGGCCGGGGGGAATGGTACGAAGACCCTTCCCTGGCGCCCTCAGGATACAGGCCCAGGCCCTATACGGAATACCCCTACATGCACACCCTGGCCGGGTATGTGGAAGAAAACCTTACCCTGCCGCTGGGCCGCACCACCCTGAACCTGATGGCCGGCCTGCGCCTGGAGAACGTGTTCATCAAAGGGACGGAATACGACAAGCTGCGCATCCTTTCCCCGCGCCTGAACCTCCGCTGGATCCTGAACGGGCATGTCACTCTCCGCGGCGGCTGGGGCATTGCCGGCAAGCTGCCTTCCTTCTATATCCTGTACCCCCGCCAGGAGTACCGGGACATCCAGACCTTCGGCTTTTCCTACGGAGATTCGGCCTCCTATGTGTATTATACCATACCCTACAGCATGGTGTACAACCCGGAGCTCCGCTGGCAGCGCAACTACAATTCCGAGCTGGGGGCCGATGTGTCCCTGAAGGGCTTCAAGATGTCCCTCGTGGGCTTTTACAACAAGACCCGGGACCCCTACCAGCTGGGAACCGTCTATGAGCCTTTCTCCTACCGGGTGACGGGCCTTCCCGCCGGCTACACCCCGCCCGCCAATCCCGAAGTGACTGTGGACCATGAGACCGGAGACCTTTCTTTCAGGGATGCCGACGGTCGCCTCGTTCCCGGAGAAATCAAGGTGACAGACCGCAGTTTCGCGGCTTCCCGCCGCCAGGAAAACGGGGCCGACGTACACCGCTACGGCGTGGAGCTTACGGTGGACTTCCCCCAGATAAGGCCCATCGGCACCTCTTTCCGCATAGACGCCGCCTGGAACCACAGCGAGTACAGCTCCGACATTCCGGCAAGCTACTACCAGGCCGGATGGTCGCACACGTCCCTTCCCAACCGTTCCTACCAGTACGTGGGCATCTATCCCGGCGGCAACAATGTCTATGACGGCCGCCGCACGGACAACGTGGACGCCAACCTCACCGCCATCACGCATTTCCCCCGCCTGCGCCTGGTCATCACCGTGCGCCTGGAGGCCGCCCTGCTTCGCAACTCGCAGTACACCTCCCGCCGGGCATTCAAGGTGGCCCAGGCTTCCAACACCCCCCTGGACGGCAGCATCTACGAGGGGAACTCCTACACGGCCGTGTATCCTTCGGCCTATATGGACCTTGACGGGACGGTGCACCCGTGGACGGAAGAATCGGCCCGGAATCCCGAGCTTTCACGCCTGATTCTGCGCTCCGGCAACATCTACACCTTTGCGCCGGACGGGTACGACCCTTATTTCAGCGCCAACTTCAGCGTGACCAAGGAAATCGGCCGGCACGTCAGCGTCTCCTTTTTCGCCAACAACTTCACCAACGCCCGGCAGTATGTCACCAGCCGCGCCACGGGGGTGAGCGCCATCTTTACGCCCAACTTTTATTACGGACTCACATGCAGAATAAAGCTATAACCCTGCTGGCAGCCTGCCTGCTGCTTCTGACGGGGTGCATGCGGCTGCGCACCCCGTACGAGGGCGACGTGCACCAGATTACCGTCCGCGCCCTCTATCCCCAGGGGTACGAGCCCCAGGGCGGGGCCATCGTAACCATAGCCAGCCTGTACACGGATCTCTTCTACGCCCTGTACACCGATTCCGAAGGCCGGGCACACACCCGCATCCCCAACGGCCTGTACAGCATTACCGTCCAGGACAACAAAGGAAGCCACATTTTCAATGGAACCCTGGACAAGGTGCTGGTTTCCGGAGAAGACTTAACCGTAGATGTGAATCTTTTCCACTCCTTCGCCGGCAACCTGGTCATCAAGGAAATCTACTGCGGAGGCTGCCCCAAACTGCCCGAGGAAGGTACCTACCAGAGCGACCAGTACATCATTGTCCACAACAACGACGGGCAAACCGCCTACCTGGACGGTCTGTGCTTAGGCACGCTGTCTCCCTACAACAGCACGGCCGCCAATCCCTGGGCCGATGCCCAGGGCAACCTGCCGGACTTCGCCCCCGTTATCCAGGCCGTCTGGATGGTGGGAGGAAACGGGGAATCCTTCCCCATAGAGCCCGGAAAAGACGCCGTCATCTGCCTGCGGGGCGCCATCAACCATGCCGCCCAGTATCCCCTGTCGGTCAATCTGAACCGCCCGGGCTACTTCGTGTGCTACAACCCCGTTTACTTCCCCAACCCCACCTACCATCCGGCCCCCGGAGACCAGATTGCCCCGGACCATTACTTGGAGGTGGTCATCAAAACTGGCCAGGCCAACGCCTATACGCTGTCTGTCAATTCGCCCACCCTGGTACTCTTCCGGCCCCCGGAGGGCACGGACATCCACGATTTCGTGGCCCGTGAGGAGAACCTGGTCCAGGTGCCCGGCAGTTCCATAGACCGGGTGGTGACCGTGCCGTTAGACTGGATTCTGGACGGCGTGGAAGTCTTCAACGGAGCCTCCTCCAACAACCGGAAGCGCCTGCCCTCCCGGATAGACGCCGGGTCTGTCTCGCTGATGGAAATCTTCATGGGCCACACCCTCATGCGTGTAATCGACCCGAAAGAAACCGCCCGGAAGGGATTCGAGGTACTCCTGGACACCAACAACTCCTCTATGGATTTCTATGAAAGCAAAGTACAGTCTCTCCATGAGTAGGATGGTCCTGCTCCTTGCGGGCGCCGTACTTTGCGCCCTGCCCCTGAGCGCCCAGGAAGTCTGGCGCGAGGGGCACAACATAGGAGGCCTCACCCTCTATGAAGGCAACCGGGCAGAGGCCAGCCTGGGAGGTTCCTTCACCTCCGGCGGCTTCCGCCTGCCTTCGGAAGCCGCTTCGCTGTGGCAGACCGGCGCCCAGGCCCGGACCGAATCCCATTACAAAGACCTCCTGTTTGTAGGAGCCTTTTCGTTCGATGTCCGGCACGGCAAGGACATGATGGGGTCCATGTTCACCCTGCCAGGCTACTATCCCATTGATGTACTGGAATTTACGCCCGGCCCCAAGACCCGCCAGACCTACGGGTTGGGCGGCGGCATGGCCCTCAAGACCGGCTCCCGCTGGATTCCCGGCTTCACCCTGCAGTTCCAGGGCATCAACTACTCCAAGCGCAAAGACCTCCGCCACACCACCTATCGGCAGGAGCTCCAGTTTTCCCCCTCCATTTTCTATAACGGAGACCGCTGGAAAGCAGGAGCCGCCCTCATCCTGGACAAGAATTCCGAATTCATCCAGGCCGAACAGATTGGAACGGCCACCGCCGAAACTTATCTCGCCTTCCTGGACAAGGGAAAACGGTACGGCATCCTCGAGGCCTGGGACGGCGGCGGCATCCACCTGGCCGACCCCGGAGTGGACCGCCTGGCCGTGAACCAGCTTTTCTGGGGCCTGATGGCGCAGGTTTCCTTGGAAGAGCGCCTCTTCGGTGAAGTGGAATACAGCCATTCCGCGGGCCACGTGGGCGAAAAAGGCTATACCTGGTACCGCTTCCCGGGAGAGGACATGAAGGGAAAAGCCCTGTGGAACATCTCCGGGAAAAAGGGCGTCCACACCCTGGGGGCCGATGTCTCCTGGTCCATCATCCACAATTTCGAATCCGTGATAGACCGGGTCACAACCGGCGGTGTCACCGTTCCGGCAGAATATGCCGGCAATCATATCTATGAGAAGAGAACCCTGACGGCGGGAACTTCCTACGGGTACGAAAGCGGGGCCGGATGGGGGCTTTCGGCCTTGGCCTCCGTCAATTTGGAACGGGACCTGGGAACCTATATGTTCCCCTACCTGAATTACGACGCCTCAACCGTGGTGAACCTGGCCCTTGCAGGCCACGGCAACCTGGGGCCCTTTACCCTGGAGGGCGGCGTTTCCTTCCGGCAAGAAGTGGACGAAGACCATGATATCATTGACTCCGACGAGGAGGAAGACGGCGTCCTCACGTTCCCTTCGCGCCTGGATTACTGGTGGGATGCCGAGGAAGAGTATAGCGACATAAGTCTGTTGGGCGTTTATCTCAACCTCCGCTATAACTTTATGATTAACCGGAAATTCGCTTTCTTCGTGGAAGCGGGCTGCAGCCTCTCCCACGCTTTTGGCGTAATCCTTCTGCCGGGCAGCAACCGGCAGAGCACTCACTTAACCTTTGGATATAATTTTTAAAACAGTACAAAATGAAAAAGTATTTGATTCTGGCCACCGCCCTCCTGGCCCTGGCCGCCTGCGAAAAGAAAAATGTCGATGAACAGCCCGAAGAAGCAGAACTGGTAGAGAAACTCTCCGAGGGATATATCCTGTACCACGAAGACCAGTACACCGTGGCCCGGATGAAGGACGGGAAATGGTGGATGACCCAGAACCTGCGCTATGTTCCGGACGGCCTGGCACCCTCCAGTGATCTGGAGGCCGTCACCGCCGGCGTCTTTTTCCCCTTGGCGGTGAATGCCGGCCAGACGGCCCTGGAATTCTCTACCGACAAAGCTGTGATTACGGCCCATGGCTATCTGTACCAGGCCGAAGTGGCCCTGGGCCTGAATGTGGGAGACCTTACCACGGTTGCGGCCGCCCAGGCCCTTGACGGCACCCGGGGCATCTGCCCTGAAGGCTGGCACGTCCCTACCGGCGAAGACATCATCGGCCTTGTGGGCAAGGCTGTCGCCCCGCTCACCAACAACACCGACGCACCGTATTACGATGGCAACAACGGCTCCATCTCCCTGCTCAATGCCGACAAATTCAAAATGGAGGCTTTCGGCGCCGTTTCCATCCAGGACAACACCAAGACCGCCGGCACCCTGATGGGCTTTATGGCCGCCTACAAAGACCACATTGCCTCCGGTATGTTCTGCGGTTCCACCTACGCCGGTGTAACCTACAATACCGCCAATGACGAGACCTCCGGCGTCAAGAACCTCCAGTTCTTCGGCCTCATGCCCATGACCAACAAGGCCACTGAGGCCGAATATACCTGCAACGGCACCAAGGTGAGTTATCGCATTGCCGCTCCGCTGCGCTGCGTCCGCGACAGCAAATAACAAGCTATGAACCAAGCGTTTAGAAAATGGCTGGTTGGCCTGGCCCTGGCCCTGTGCCTCCTTCCGGGAGCCCGGGCCGACGAAGGGATGTGGCTGGTCCAGTGCCTGGACCGGGCGCTGGAAAAAAACATGAAGGCCAGGGGTCTCAAACTGGGAGCCCGGGAAATCTATAACGAGGAAGCGGGCGGCCTGGCCGACGCCGTGGTCTCGCTGGGCTTCTACTGCAGCGGCAGCCTCGTTTCCGAAGACGGCCTCCTGATGACCAACCACCACTGCGCCTACGGAAATGTGTCCAAGCTCTCCACCCCGGAGCACAACTACCTGGAAGATGGTTTCTGGGCCCTTAACCGGGCGCAGGAAATTCCCCTCCCGGGAGAAGAATTCTTCATCCTGAGGAAGGTGCTGGACGTAACGGAGGAGGTGGAAGCCCTCCGGGCCTCGCTGGAGGCCCAGGGAAAACCCGCCGGCAGCCGCCGCATATCCTCCATCCTGCAGAAAAAATACTCGGAGCTGCACGGCCTGGAAGCCTCGCTCTCCAGCATGTGGGACGGCTCCAAGTACTACCTTTGCCTCTACGACAAGTACACCGACGTGCGTCTGGTGGCAGCCCCGCCCGTGACGGTGGCGGCCTTCGGCGGAGACGAGGACAACTGGGAATGGCCGCAGCACAAGGCCGATTTTGCCCTGTACCGCATTTATGAAAACGGGCAGCCGCTGCATCCCCGGCGGCACTTGAAGATTAGCCGGAAAGGCTACCGGCAAGGAGATTTTGCCATGGTGATGGGCTATCCCGGCACCACGGCCCGCTATGCCAGCGCAGCGGAAATGAACCAGGAAATCAACGTGGAAAGGCCGGTGGAAAACCACCTGAGAAACCGCCAGATGCAGATTATCCGGAAATGGATGAATGCCCACCCCGACATCCGCATGAAATACGCCCATGTGTATTTTAACCTGGCCAATGTGGCCGAACTCCAAGAAGGCGAACGGGAGTGTATGCTCCGTTTCGGCGTCATCGGGCAGCGGAGGGATTGGGAGAAATGCCTGCAGGCTTCCTCCGCAGAGAACGCCTCCCTGGTAGAGGACATCAATGCCTCCTATGCTGCCGTGGCCGATATCGAACGCCTCAAAGTTTACTACCGGGAAACCCTGGTGCGCAGCATGCTTCTGGGCCAGTGCCTCATGCGCATGGGAGGCGCGGAGCGCACCGGAGTGGAGCACCAGCGAGAACTCCTGGCCGAAGGCCTGGCCCAGACGGACCCCCGGGTGGAAAAGGAAATGCTGGCCTTCTCTTTGGAGGAATTCCTCACCCATATGCCGGAGCATTACCATAGTCCCCTCCACCGGCAGCTCCGGCAAAACTTCGGGACAGATTACGAGGCCATGGCTTCCTGGATTTGGGAACACTCCTGCATAGCCGGTTTTGGCCGCCTGCCAGACAGCGAAATAGTGGCCCGGTTTAACGGTAACATACGCCAGGATGCCCTGTACCGCTACATCCGGGAACTGAGCATAGTGGAACTTAACAACGAGAAAGACACCCTGGCTCCCAAGCTCCGGGAACAGTGCCACAGCTATGTGAGGGCCCGCTACAAGTATCTGCTGGAACAGGGCGTTCCGCAGTATCCCGACGCCAATTCCACCCTGCGCCTCTCCTATGGCCGAATCCTGCCCTTGGAGCCCTGGGACGGTGTTTACACCCATTGGCAGAGCACCGCTCGCGGCCTTCGGGAAAAGTACAACCCCGCCAACTACGACTTCGCCTATCCGGAAGCCTTTGCCCGGGTGCTTCCTCCGCCCGATTTCCCCGTGAACTTCCTCACAGACCTGGACATCACGGGTGGCAATTCAGGCTCTCCGGTGATGAATGCGAAAGGGGAACTCATCGGCCTGGCCTTTGACGGCAACAAGGAATCCCTGGCCGGCAACTACCAGTGCGTGGCCGGGTACAACATGTGCGTGTGCGTAGATATCCGCTACGTCCTTTGGGTCATCCGTTACCTGGGGAAACAGGAATACGTATTGAAGGAACTGGGCCTATAGCCTCTCGATGTCGGCCCAGCCGAAGCGGGCCGGATAGAGCCAGGCGCGGTCCGTGTGCTCCATGACACCATAGTCCAGGGAAACCTTGGGGCACTCTGCATAGGCGCGTTCCACGAAGGAACGGTCCCCTATCTGGGTTTCCCAGCCGCGGAAAAGCTCTGTTACCTCGGGGAGGTACTTCTCCATTTCCGTGCAGATGGTGGAAGCCTTCCAGATGAAGATACCGCTGTTCCAGAAGAACTCTCCGGTACGGACAAAGACCTCTGCCAGTTCGGCGGAGGGCTTTTCCGTAAAGGTCTTCACCTGCAGGGGGCCGGCCATCAGATGGGCGTTGCGGCCTTCCTTCACCTGGATGTAGCCGAAGTTGACATCGGCCGCCTTGGGAACGATGCCCAGAGTCATGAGCACATCGTTTTCCTCCACATACCGGCAGGCTTCCCCTATGGTTTGGGCAAAGAGGGATTCGTCCCGGATGAACAGGTCCCAGGGGGTGGCCACGATGACGGCCTCAGGGTCCCGGGTGAGAAGGGTATAGGCGGCGTACGCCATACAGGGGGCTGTTTTGCGGCCGACAGGTTCTGCCAGGAGATTCTCTTCCGGAAGGGAGGGAATGACCTCGCGGGCCGTCCGGGCAAAGCGGTCCAGGGTGACGATGAGGATATGGCTTTCCGGAACAAACCGGTTAAAACGGTCGAAGGTTATCTTGAGCTGTTCGGGAGTTCCCGAACCGTCCGCCATGATGACAGTATAGATGTGTCGATCCATAAATTAGACAAACATAGGAATCCAGGCCTGTGGGAAGTAACGGACCACCGTCTGCTCTCCGTCAAAAAGGACAGAGACAATATCGAAGAAAACTTCCTTCCCTTCCATATGTTTTATGTTCAGGTATTGTCCGGCAGCCGCCGAGATGCGCTTCTGCTTAACAGCATTTACTTGATCCAGGACTGTGGTGGTAACGGGGGCGGTCCTTGCCTTTACTTCCACGAAATGCACGCCGTCCGCGGCCTCGGAAACTATATCCAACTCCAAGTGGCCGGTGCGCCAGTTGCGGTCCAGAATCTGGTGTCCCTGGGTTTCCAGGAAATCGCAGGCCATCTGTTCTCCGGCCTGGCCGATTCTACTGGTTTGTAATACGTTCATTGGTCTGGTTTTAGTCAAATTTTACTACCGTCACGCCCGAACCACCCAGCTGGATATGTTCGTCGGCGGCAGAGGTTACGCCGGGCACGGTGCGCACGTACTTTTGGATTTCCTCGCGCAACGCGCCTGTCCCCTTCCCATGCAAAATTCGCACCGAAGGAACACCTAACATGATGGCGTCGTCGATATATCGCATCACAATCTCTATGGCGTCGTTCACCCTCTCTCCCCTCACGTCCAGCTCCAGCTTGAAGCTGGCCTTCCTTTCGCTGATGCCGGTATCGTAAACCTGGCGGGGTTTATCGGCCGGTTTCCCGGCCACGGCCTTGTATTCGCCGACCGTAATCCTCTCTACCCGGTCCAGCGGAAGCTTGGTGGTAATGCTGCCCACTATCACGCTCACGGCCTTGGTGCTTATCTTGGAAACTTCTCCCACCATGCCGTTATCCTTGATGCGCACCTTCTCCCCCACCTTGAGCGGGGCGCTGCGGAAGGCCGCCATCTTCTTCTCTTCCAGTTCCCGCTGCTCCATCTGCTGGAGCGTTTCGCCGTCGGCTCTGCGCTTTTTGCGTACCTGTTCCCGCTCCTTGCGCTCCTTCACGGTCTGGAGTTTCTTGTCTATGTAGGCGTCCCGCCGGCCCCGGCCCTCGGCCAGCGCCCCCAGGAAACCCTGCAGCTCTGCACGGGCCTCCCTGGTCTGGTCCTTGGCGGCCTGGGCTTCCTTGATGGTGCGGATGGTGTTTTCCACCTGCTTGTTGGCGTCCTTCACTATCTTGCGGGCCTCTTCCCTGGCTTCTTCCAGGATAACCCGGCGCATTTCCTTGATGTCTTCCAGTTCCTTCTCGTAGCGGTCTGTAAGGCCCTCCAGGGTTTTGTCCGTGGCACGGATACGGGTCAGTTTTTCGTCCAGCTGGCGGCGGCTCCTGGCAATCTTGCGAAGGTTGCGCTCAATGCCCACGAACTGCTCTCCGGCCCGCTCCTCGGCATCGTGGATGATGTTTTCCGGCATGCCCATCTTGCGGGCCAGCTCAAAGGCGAAGGAAGAGCCCGGAAGGCCCTGCTCCAGCACAAAGAGCGGCGCCACGGTGGCGGCGTCAAACTGCATGGCGCCGTTCACCACGCCGGTTTCCGCCCCGGATGCGTAGAGTTTCAGGTTGGTATAGTGGGTGGTGATGACGCCGTAAGCTCCCCGGGTGTCCAGTTCGTGCAGGATGGCCTCGGCAATGGCGCCGCCGGCGGCCGGTTCGGTTCCGGAACCGAACTCGTCTATGAGGATGAGCGTGCGGGAATCGGCCACGGACAGCATGGCTTTCATGTCCGAGAGGAAAGAGCTGTAGGTGGAAAGGTCGTTTTCCAGGGACTGGTCGTCCCCTATGGACACCATAATGCGGTCAAAGACAGGCAGTTCCGAAGTTTCGGAGGTGGGGATAAGCATGCCCCACTGGAACATGTACTGCAACAGGCCCACCGTCTTGAGGCACACGCTCTTGCCGCCGGCATTGGGGCCGGAGATGAGGAGGATCCTCTTTTGCGGGGTAAGGGTTACCGTAAGCGGTACTATCGGCTTTTTCTCCTTGCGGAGGCTCTTTTCCAGCAGCGGATGGCGGGCCTTGCGAAGGCGCAGTTCCCCGTCCGAAGACAGCACCGGCATGCCGGCGATATAATCCAGGGCCACGTGGGCCTTGGCCATGATGAAATCCAGCTCTCCCACAAACGTGGCACCGGCAATAAGCTCCGGCACAAAGGGGCGCAGGAATTCGGCAAATTCGTAGAGGATGCGGGCAATCTCCCGAGTCTCGGCAAAATGAAGTTCGGAAATCTCATTCTGCAGGGCCACTACCTCTGCGGGCTCCATGAACGTGGTCTTTCCCGTGGCGCTTTCGTCGTACACAAAGCCCTGGAAGGCGCGTTTTTTGGCCGATGCCACCGGAATGAGCATTTTGCCGTCGCGGATGGAAACGCTGGCATCGGCATCCACCAGCCCCTCCTGCTGCGCCTGCCTCAGGATGGCGTTCATGCGGCGGGAAATGTTGATTTCCTTGTCCTTGATGCTGCGGCGGATCTTGTAAAGCTCGTCGGAAGCCGTGTCTTTCATTTCCCCGTGGCGGTCCAGGATGGAATCTATCCGGCTGATGACCTCGGCCGGGGCGCTCACGCCCGCCGCCATGTGCTGAAGATTGGGGTAGATGCCCTCTTTCACCGTATGGAAAAAATGCAGCGTGCGGCGCAGCGTGTCCAGCAAAGTGCGCAGTTTTCCCAGGGAAAGGAGGTCTATGGAGGCGTTTTTGCCTATGGGCTCCAGGAAAGGGATGGCGTCTATGTATCCGGAGGTGGGGAAATTTTCCTCGAACATGAGGATGAGGCGCATCTCGTCCGTCACCAAGTGACGCCGGTGAATCTGGGCACCGTCTGTACTGAATTCCTCTTCCTCTACCCGCGTGGCGGCGTATTCCGTAGAGCAGCGGGCCGCGATGGCCGCCCGCACCTTGTCAAATCCCAGTTTAGCTTCCAGCCTTGCGTCCATGCGCAACTATTCCTCCTTCATCAGCGAGCCCAGCAGCTGCCGGAGCTCCTTCATATCCTGCACGGTGCGGATTACTCCCCCGCGCACAAAACTCACATTGCCTGTTTCTTCGGAAACCACCAGGACGTCTGCATCGGTGTCTTCACTGAGGCCGATGGCCGCGCGGTGCCGCATGCCGTAGTGCGCGGGAATGTCCGTGCGGTTGGTCATGGGCAGCTGGCATCGGGCGGCAACGATATGGTCTCCCACTATGATCATGGCTCCGTCGTGCAGGGGGGAATTCTTAAAGAAGATGTTCATGATGAGGCGGCGGTTGATATCGGCCTCGAAACGGTCTCCCGTCTCCATGTATTCCTCGAGGGTGGATTTGTGCTGCAGCACTATCAGGGCGCCGGTCTTTTCGGCCGACATGGCCCGCACCGCTTCTCCCAGCTCTTCCGCGCTATGGCCGCCCATGGCCTCTTCCTGGATGCCCAGCAGGCGGTTGAAAAGCTTGCCGCTGCGGCGGGCAAACCCCGTCCTGACGGCAAAACGGTTGAGCAGGTGGCGGATTTCCGGCTGGAAAAGGATGATGACGGCCAGCACACCCACATCCAGCAGGGCGCCCAGCAGGGCGGTCATCATGCGCATGTTCAAGGCCGATACCACGGTTTGCAGGACGAGCAGGATGGTGAGCGCCAGCACAATGTTGAGCACCGTGGGGTCTCCCCGGAGACTGCGGAAAAGCAGATAAATGATGACGGCCACCATGAGGATGTCCAGAACATCTGCCCAACCGAAGCTGAGAAATCCGAATATGCCCAGTACCTGAATCATAGCCTGCAAAGATAAGCAAAATTTTTGAAATGATTCAATAAATTCTTTATGTTTCTTTTTGGTAAATTTTCCTCAAAAATAAACTATAAATAAAAATATCAATCATTTCAAAACAGACTCTTAATATAAGAGGCGGACGGGGCCCAGCAGGCCGGAGTTGCGGAGCGGGCTGCCGGCGTCGGGACCGGCGATGGTCCACGTCTTGCGCAGGGCCTCGGGCTGGTTGGCATCATAGGCCAGGCGGTTGAACCAGGTGCTGGTGACGGCCACCCGGAGGACGTTGCGACCGGGTTTGGCCTGGATGGTGAGCCTGTAGGGACGGGCCCAGAGCACGCCCGCCGCTTCCCCGTTCAGGGACACATCGGCAATCATGTCCACCTCTCCCAAATCCAGCACGTATTCCCGGGCCTCGGGGCTGTCAAACTGCGTTTCATACACCGCCGTGCCAGAAAAAGCCTGCCCTTCCAGGCCTATGGGAAGGTCTTTCCAGGCCTCCAGGCGAAGCAGCTCATGCTTACCTGCCGGAATGCCCCAGCCCTCCGGGAACTGGACGGACCAGGCGGTAAGGGGAAGCTCCCTTTCCGTGGAAAGAGCGGGGGCCGGAGCCTTGGGAGCCGCGTTTTCCCGGAACACCACAAAATAGTTGCCGGCCCGCTCCAAATCCAGCTGCACGCAGGAATACTCGCCGTCCTGCCGCACCGGAAGGCCATGGACCGTTCCCGTAACCGGGTCCCAAATCTCGGCATTTCCCTGCGCCTTCAACTTCACCGTTCCGTGGAAATCCTTCCCGGTGGGCGCCGTAATGTAGAACCACTCGGCCCCCTCCGTCCTGCGGTTGGTCCAGAGGATGTCTTCGGAGGCCTGCACGTGCGGAAGAATCCCCAGCCCCTGCAGGCTCCGGGCCGATATCGAAGCCCCTGTCAGCACCCTGGCGCCCTTGCTTACGAATTCCAGGATTTTACGGCTGCTCTTTTCTCCCAGGCGGTCGGGATCCGGAATCCACAGCACCCCGTAGGACTGGCCTTCGGGCGTCACCAGGCGGCCGTCCTGCACGTCCAGGCGGTTGAACAGCACATCGGGATTGCAATAATCGTATTTGTAACCCTTGGGGAAGGGATATTTCTGGTCTGGCTTGTGCCCCACCTCGTCCCCTGTGTACCAGAGCACATCCACCACCGGCAGGCCCCGCTCCAGCAGATAGCCGGTGCGGGCCAGATATGCGGTGAAATAAGGCATGTACTTCCACCACGTCTGGCCCCGGAGGAAAGGCGTGCCAATCCGGTTGCCGAAACTGGTGCCCGGCGGCAGGAAACCCACCTGCGGATTGTGCGTATAGGTATGGAAGACATTGTGCGTAACGCCTTCCGTCATGTTCAGGTTGGCCACCTCCTTGAGCATTTCCCAGTGCTCGTCCCAGGTGAGCTCGAAACTGGTGAAGCTTTCCGCCGCCACGCGCCGTTTGCCGTAGATATGGGCGGCCGATGCCGTGGGCTTGATGGGCTTGAAGTTCAGGTCTCCCACAAAACCTTCGGTAAGGGGCTGCCAGAATTCCGTCATGGGAACGTCGGCATACTTGTAGTATTCCATCAGGTCCATGGCCACCACGTCTCCGCCAGCCGTCTCGTACTGCACCTGCAGGCCCTTTTCGTGGGCCAGGTCTGTCATTTTCCGGAAAAAGTTCTGGTTGTAAAGGTCGCTCTTGACGTGGCGCCAGTCGTCAAGGAACGTCACCGTAGTCTCCTGATTCACAACCACATATCCGGCCAGGGCGGGCATCCATTCCCGGAGGCCGTATCCCGTGCGGGACAGGAATTCCTCTTCCATCCGGCCCGTCCAGGTCTGGTTGTTACACTCCCAGCTGTCCATGAGCATGCCGTTGGCCTTGCCCTCCAGCGGACCTTCCTGCAGGCGGCCCACATAATTGGCAAACTGCACCTCCGCCCCCCTCGGGTCCAGCTTGTTGCATTCCCAGCCGGTAGCCTCGGCCGGAGCGGGGGCGTTGCGATGGCCGCTGTTCACGTGGCCAAAACGGAGAATGGTCCAGCTTCCCTTCCCCCTGGGGGCCGTCCACTTCAAGTGGCCTTTGGCATCCATAAGGGCGGTAAGGTCTTGGATATCGGCCCATTGCACAAAGGCCTCCCGGCTCTGGCGGGTGAATTCCTGGTATTTCTCCTTGGCGCGGAGCGTGCTGCCGCTTTCCCCCTGCCAGTCGTTCTTTCGGGCGGCCGATGAGAAACGCACAAACTCCACGTGGATGTCGTGCTCGTTGGACAGCGTGAATTCCATCCTCTGTGCCCGGGCCTCGTTCACGGCCAGGGAAAGAGGCTGGTTGTCCTGCCAGCTGCCCATGGGAAGGAGGGTGTGAAGGACTGTCTCTCGGCTGCCGTCGGGGCCTATGGCTACCAGGGTGAGCTCCAGGCCAGGCGTATTCACGAAGGCCCTTCCGAAACTCTCCAGACTGGGCAGTTCCAGCGTACGCACCACGGCGCCTTCCGGCAGGGAGAAGGAGACTTTATGGGTGGTTCCGCCCTTGGCGTCCAGGGATTTCCCGCCCGCGAGGAGGGCGGCCCAGGCGGCCTCGTCAGAGCTTATATCCTTCAGTTCCAGGGGTTTTCCCGTATCTCCCAGCGGAGTGGGGAAAGCCAGCACGCACACATCCCTGTAGTCCCTCCACTCTTCCTCAGAGGGTTCTCCTTTGGGGAGCGGGCCTTTCCATCGGCCCCCGGCCGGGATATCTGTCCGGCTCCACACCAAATCCCTCATGGCGTCCTCCGGCTTCACCCAGGGACCGCCGGCCATAGCCCAGCCCGGACAGGTCTGGATGGTGAGTCTCAAGCCCAGGCTGCGGGCCTTCCGGCCCAGGTATGCCACCATTTCGTCCCATTCCGGGGAAAGGGGCACCACCGGGCTTTCCACGCCCGGCCACCGGCCCCCAAAGGCGCCGTGGAACCACTGGATGCCGGAAATACCGGCCGAGGCAATGGCTTCCAGGTCTGCGTCTATGCCCTCGCGGGACACGTTGTCCCCAATGAAATGGAACCAGGTTTCCGGCCAGAAGACTTTGGGAGGATTCAGGAAATGCTGCTCGTCCTGAACCCCGAAGGGGGCGTCCAGTACATCCGGTGAGGCCTGAATATCGGCCACCTGTGCTTTCGACGCGGAAAAAGCCAGCATGCCGGCAAGAAGAAGGAGGGAGCGTTTCATGGTTACCGTTTCTTATAATTCAGCCCCTGGGCGTCCCAGACGGGCATTTCTTTCTTTTTGACGATGCTGTAGAAGCGGTCGAAATCCTTTTGGAAAGCCTCTTCACCGGCCCAGTCCGGGGTGGCGTTCCAGGCGCGCTCCCACACACCCAGGGCCTTGGGCAGCATCTGGTAAGTGGCGTTGTCAAAACTGCGCAGGTTCTCCGACCACAGCAGGGCCTCGGCCCCTACTATGTTCTCCGGGTTCTGAAGGCCCTCGTAGTTCCATACCGGCAGGGCAAAGCATTTTCTCTCATCCACGTAACCGCCCCAGTGGAGGCCAATCTCCGTGGGGTCGTCGCTGTAGGCCAAATCTACGTAGGCGTTCTGCACGTTGGACAGCAGAACGGGGACACCGGCATTGGCCAGGCGGGCGGGCAAATCGGCATTCTCACCCCTTGTTTCCCAGGCGTTTACAAACAGAAGCTGCTTCTTTAAGGCTTCCAGCGTTTCCGGTTCAATGTTTTCCACTATCTCCTGCCAGCCGGCCAGTTTAATGTTGCGCTCTTGCGCCAGTTGGAGCATCCCGCGGGTGAACGTATCCTTGACACGCCTGCGGTCCCGGCCCGCCCAGCATCCCTGGGGAACCTCGTCCCCGCCGATATGGATGCCCGGCAGCGGAACGCCCGCCTCCCGGTGCATGCGGACAACCTCGTCAAACACAACGGAATAGAACTTATAGACGCCCGGGAGGTCCGGGTCCAGCACATCGTCCGTAAAGTCCTGGGGCGTCCAGTAACGGGAAGTGTCGGCCGGGTCCTGCAGGCGGAAACTCCGGTCTCCGGTGCGGCCCTCGTAATGCTGCATGGCCTTGATGGCGGCACGGGAATGGCCCGGGGCGTCAAACTCCGGCACCACCTGGATGCGGCGCTCCCAGGCATACTGCAGGATTTCCTTGTACTCCTGTTCCGTAAAGAACGTGGCGTTGCCAAACCGGCCGTTGGCGGTGGGTTTGAGGGCCTTGGGTTCCTTGAGGTCCCAGTCCGGCATCTCGTGATGGCCGCTGAAGGCCGTCAGGTCCGGCAATTGGGGGATTTCCAGGCACCAGGCCTCGTCGTCTCCCAAGTGGAAATGCAGGAGGTTCAGCTTGTAGGAGGCCATGATGTCCAGCACCTTCAGAACCTCCTCCTTGCTGCGGAAATCCCGCACCACGTCCAGCATAAAGCCGCGGAGGCCCAGGTCCGGCCAGTCTTCTATGACCAGGTTTTTCGTTTCTTCCGGCAGTTTGGAAAGGGTTGTCCGCGCAAAGAAGGCTCCGGATTCATCCTCGGATTCCACCTGGACCTTCCCGTCCGGGCCGAAGGTAAGCCTGTACCATCCTTCCGTATGCTTCACCTGATCGGGTGCATTTCCCGGAGCATAAGTCCTTTTGGGAAGGGGCACGATGTCCGTGGGGCCGGGCTGGTAGCCGGCGGCAAACCAGCGGGCGTCGATGGGCGTTCCCGTGCGCTCCAGGAATTTGTACCGGACAGGGAGCACTTGGGCGGCCTTGCCCATTACCTGCAGCACAAAGCCTTCCGGAGCCCAGGAATGGCGGGGCAGCGGACGGGTTTTGTATTGGATGGTGAACTCTTTTCCCGCTCCCTCGGGAATGTCGAACCAGAAGGCCGTTCCCTGGAAATGATGGATTTCGCTCACGGGACCTTCCACAACCTCATGATTGTCAAACAGTTCCTGGAACCATATGCGGGCACCGCCGGGCACATTCCTAAGGGTCAGTGTCTGGAGGGCCCGGCCATCGGCCCCGGTGGGACCTTCCGTCCAGGAAATTTCGGGAGAGCAGGCAGCAAGGAAGGAGAAGGTGGCCGCAAGGGCCCAATTTTTCTTCATACGTTTACTCATATTTGTAACTCGCACAAGTTTTATATCATCACAACGCCAATAAAGATAGAAATTATTTGAATCTTTGCCAAAAGTAACGTTATAGAGCGTCAGTAATGGAAGAGGGATGAAGTGCGGAAACTGGCAATGAGGAAAAAATGCCGACGGGCTTCTGAACGCCCGCCGGCATAGGGATAACTTCGCAGGATGGATTGCGTGCTGATGGGCACACAATCCGTTAATCCTTCACGGGGCGGATAGACAGGCCGGTATCATAGGAATCTCGCCTAAGGTACAGTCCGTCGTCGGCGAGGCTGAAGTCGAATTGCAGGGAATACGCTAAATACACGTCGAACTCGTAATGCTCGTCGTTTTCGTCGAACTCAACGTGCTTGACGCTTTCCGGCGTCGAAGACCAGTAGCGGCCGTAAAAACCCGGGCCCCATCGGTTGCCTGGGACGAGATAACCCGGAGCACGGAAGAACACCTTGATACCGTTGGAACCCGTGAACACCCTACATCTTATAGTTTCATCCCTATAATTGCCATAGGCACTCAAAGTAACAAACTCGTCCTTTGTGGGCATGCGCCAAGCACTATTTTTAGCATGGGCCGCATCATGGTCCTTATCAAGAGGATTCTCCGTGCCGGTATAGAACGCGCCTGAACTGTCGTAAGGAGTTGTATAACCGTACATGTAATGAGAGCCATCCTCAGTAGGGGCGGCAATGTAAGGGCTGGTCTCAGTGAGGTTGCCCGTCGCCCAGAAGACGGAACCGCCGAGGTGAACGAAATTGTCATTTGTCGGGCTGCTGAGCTTGATGGCGGTGGAACCGGTCAATTTCGCGCTCACCTTCTTGTTCCAGGAACTGACGGCACAACTCCCCGTTTTCTGATTGACCAACTGGACAAAATAATCGCGGTTGTCCGCATCCACCTCGTGGAGGACGCCCCAGCAGTAATAACCCGCTTCACCTCCGATGATTGTCCGGAAATGCTTAATCGGGTTTCCAGCCGCACCGGGTGTGCAGGTAACTGCGCTGCCGGGAGTAATGGCATCCATCGTGAAGGGACTCACATTCGTCATGGTGAAGACGTATTCGTAGCCGCTCTCCGGCGGCGTTGTTACGGGAACATACACCTGAATCAGGTTCTCCGGAGCCTTCATCTGAAGGTTGACAGTAAGCGTGGAAACACCACCCGGAACATCCGTTGTGGTGACGGTGTACTTCTCGTTGGCCGTGAGATAATATCCCGACATATTGGTGAAACCGAATTTACCTTCTGTCAAGGTAGGGGCGGTATTGTTCACAAAAGAAGGGAAGTATATCGCGGTCACGTGCTTCTTATCGGCCTCCACTTCAGTTGCCGTAAGGGTGAGACCGGTGTAACTGTTTCCATTGTCCTTGTCTGAATAGTCCCAGGAAAAACCGTTGTAGTACATTCTTACATACTGGTCGGAGTTATCCTCGAAGAACACATATACAATGTCTCCGTTTTCCCAACCCGTCTTGATTCCTTTGGTGTCCTGGCCTTCGGCATTGCTCACGGTGATGTTGAACACCACCTTGGATGCGTCGATGACCTCGCCGGGGTGCGGGGTGACATTCTCCTTGTTGCAGGCCGCGAGCGCAAACGCGGCGATTCCGAGTGCTATGATTGTCTTTTTCATAAGTTTCATCGTTTTAAAGGATTACCAAGTCAGTTCTTCATCGAAGGGACTTTTGAACTTGGGCTCTCCGCTGGCGGCAATCACGCCCTCCAACCGCATTTCGAGGGCCTCACACTCCGGTGAAACGTAGTTTTGTTTTTCCTTCATAGTTTAGGGAACTTTTTTGTGTTAAACACGGTTTCTACCATGGCGTTTTCTGCAATCGGTAAGAAAAACGTCCGAAATTTGAACGGGGAATATATCAATTTTTCAGGGCAATCTGGAGTTCGTCCAGCTGCTCCTGGTCTATCTGGGACGGGGAGTCAATCATCACGTCGCGGCCCTGGTTGTTCTTGGGGAAGGCAATGTAGTCCCGGATGGTGTCC
>CAJOLS010000041.1 GCA_905235535.1 uncultured Bacteroidales bacterium | reverse complement strand
GGTCTGATAGGGCATGCGGCACTTCAGGACGCCGGATCTGGTGAGCAGGCCGTCGAAATCGTCTCCGAGGGAGGCCCCGGAATAGACGGTGAGGTCCAGCTGCTCCCCTTTCCTTGCCTTCATGGAAAGCGCTTTGGCCACTTTCTTGGGGTAACCGGAGAGAGTGAATCCGGAAACGCCCAGGGTCATTCCAGGCTCTATGTAGCTGGATGCTTCCCGGGAAGAACGGATTTTCTTGAGCAGAGACTTCATCTTGATGCGGCTCTCAATGGAATCAACCCCTTCGGGTGCCGACTCACTGAAATCGGGTTCCGGAATACCGTAATACCGCTTGTATTCCACCGGAGCGTGGCCCCGGCTTTCCATCTTCTTGAGAAGCGTCACCGGAATGCCCAGTTTCTCCATGGCGGCGGCAACGGCCTCGGCATATTGGGCCGTTTCGAAGTTCTGCAGGAAGGTAATGGAGAATTCTCCCCCCACTTCCACCATTGTAATCATGGGGATACGGCGGATGGCCGATGTCCAGCAGAGGTCTTCGATTTCGTTCAGATAGCCGTGGTCTGCCAGACGGCCGATATAACTGAAGACATAAGTTCCGATGAAGGTGGGATATGTCTTGGCGTAGAAGGACATACGCTCGCGGAAATCTACGTATTTTTCGGCCTCTTCGGTAATGGCGTTGTATGCATTGAGGGTGCTCTTGAGCTGGTCCGGGCTGATGAGTTCCTTGAGCTCTGCACGGAGCTGGGCGCCCAGCTGGGTGTCACTCTGCTGCAGCTGCTCCGGCGAAACCGTCTGGAAAGCGAACGTCCAGCCGTTGCGGTGGGTGTTTTCCAGGCCCACGGCCGTGCGGCAGTTCACGGGCAGCGCCGCCGTAAACAGCTTCTTGTTTTCCGGGTACATTTCCTGAAGGACGCGGGCCATGATGGCCTGGAAGGCCGATGCCGGGGAATGTCCGTTCTCTTTGCAGTAGGCCATGAATTCCGGGCTCTTCACCGTAAGGTGGTAGCGCGTCATCTTGGTGCCATCATAGACAAAGTCGTCCTTGTGGGATTTGTCCACTTCCAGGGTTTCGGGCATATAGAAGATATCCTCGTCCTTGGGGGCGGGCTTGGGGACGAAACCCGGAGTAACTTCGTATTTGTGGTCTCCCAGGTCTTCGAACATGCCTTCCCGCACGGTGCCGTCATTGAGCCAGATGCCCGTGGAATCATACTCCTTGCCGTTCTTGAAGGTGAAGTAATAGTACATCAGCGTATCATAGAAACGGTTGCGGCCCACACCGTCCGTGAGCCCGTGGAAGTACGATATCCAGATTTTGTTCTCTATATAGGAGATGCTGAACATGCGCCCTTCGGCAAAAGCGCCGCCGATATTGGCCGGGCCGTACATCTCCACCGCCTTGAACCGCGTTCCGGCGTCTTTGTAAGTGATATCCGCTCCGTCGATGTCCAGGACAAAATTGATCCAGGGATGGACTTTGACGGCCTCGTCAATGGCTTTTTGGAGGATTTCTCCATTGACGGTCTCACTGAGTTGGATGTATTGGGTGTTGCCGGCGTCCAGAAAATAAAAATACAGCCAGGCACAATAGCGGAGAGGGGTCTGTTTCATCTTGAGTTTTCCAGTTTGTTTTTTTGCCGTCCCAAATATACGTAATTTCCTGCATATTCGTGAAATGTTTTGTAACTTTGTCGGCCATCCCGCTAACCGGTCCATGCTTCCTTTCCTTCTCATAACAGACCTGACAGAGCGTCTGATGCACCTCCCGGACCTGGGCGCCTGGGGGCTGTGGGGCCTGTTTGTGGGAACATTTCTGGCGGCTTCGGTGGTCCCTTTCAGCGCTGATGTCCTGTATGTTACGGTGCTGCACATGACGTCCAATCCCTGGGCCTGCCTGGCTGTGGCTTCCATAGGCAACTGGCTGGGATGCCTCACCACCTTCGGCCTGGGCTGGCTGGGCCGATGGGATTGGATAGAGAAACATTTCAATGTAACCCGTGAAAAGCTGGAACAGCAGAAAGTCTATATCGACAAATATGGGGTCTGGCTTGCGCTGGTGAGCTGGTTTCCCCTTGTGGGAGACGTCTTTTCCCTTGCCCTGGGCTTCTACAAGACCAACCCCTGGCTCACGGCCTTCCTTCTGCTGACGGGCAGAGCACTCCGCTTCCTGGTCTGGAACATTGTGCTGGGCGCTGTATAGAATCAGAGTCTGTTTTTTGGAAATTCAGATTTCATTTCTTAAATTAGCCACGCAAATTATGAATAATATTCATTTTTATTTATTTTTATCTAAAGTTTAACCTATGAAGAGATTAGTTCTTTTCCTGACCAGTATTCTGGTCTTGGCAGGTACCGTTTCTGCACAGGCTCCTCAGACCATCAAGGGTAAAGTTACCTTTGACGAGGACGGATCGGCGCTTCCCGGCGTCTCCGTTTTTGTCAAGGGCACCACGGTGGGTGCAGTGACCGAGCTGGACGGTACTTATGTCATCACGGGCGTTCCTTCGAACGCGAAAACCCTGGTTGTTTCCTACATCGGCATGGTTACACGGGAAGTTCCTGTGGCCCCTGTCGTGAATGTGGTCATGACCTCTGACAGCGAAGCCCTGGAAGAGGCGGTGGTTACCATCGCATACGGTGCGGCCAAGAAATCCACACTTACCGGTGCCGTCGCTTCTGTGGACGCAGAAAAGATTGCCAGCCGTCCCACCTCTTCCGTAACCAGCGTCCTGGAAGGCATGGTTACGGGTGTCCAGGTGAACAACACCTATGGCGCCCCCGGTTCGGAGCCGTCCATCATGATCCGTGGTAACGGTACCGTGAACGGTTCCTCCAGCCCGCTGTATGTGATTGACGGAGTCCCTTTCGGTGGTAACGTTTCGGACCTGAACCCTCAGGATATCGAGTCCATGACCGTCCTGAAGGATGCCGCCTCTGCCGCCCTGTACGGTAACCGCGCTTCCAACGGTGTTATCCTCATCACCACCAAGAAGGGTTCCGGAGGACGTCTCAACGTCCAGGCCAGCATCACGGCCGGTGTCTTCGAGCGTGGTATTCCCGAGTACGACCTGGCCAACCAGGAAGAATTCATGAACATCCAGTGGCGTGCCCTGTACAACGACCGCCAGTACTACTACGGCGATGACGCCTCCGCCGCCGCCGACTATGCCAACAGCAACCTCATCTCCGAGCGTCTGTTCCTGAACATTTACAACGTGGCCGACAACGCCCTGTTCCAGAATGGAACGCTGGTTTCCTCCGCCGCCATCAAGAACGGTTACAAGGACGACCTGGACTGGTTCGGGCAAACCATCAAGCCCGGTTTCCGCCAGGAGTACAATGTGAGCGCCAGCGGTTCCACCAACAAGAGCGACTACTATATGTCCGTGGGTTATCTGGATGAGAACGGTTACATGAAGACTTCCACCTTCGACCGTCTGTCCGGCCGTGCCAGCGTGAACGTGCGTCCCACTTCCTACCTGAAGCTCGGCCTCAACCTTAACGGTACCCACCAGAACTTCAACAACACCTCCACCGGCTCCGATTCCTTCGTGAATCCCTGGATGTATTGCCGCCAGATTGCTCCCATCTATCCTGTACACCTCCATGACATCAATACGGGTGAATATATCCTTGACGCCAACGGCGAAAAGCAGTACGATCCCGGTTCCTATATTGACGCGAACGGCCAGGTGGTCAACACCCGTAACCAGTACACTGACCGTCACGTCATCTGGGAGAACGAGCTCAACAAGGACGTTTCCATCCGCAATACGATGAACGCCATCGCCACCGCCGAGGTCTATTTCCTGAAGGACTTCACCTTCACCGTGAACGGTAACATCAACCTCAGAAACTCCGTGAACCAGACTTACGACTCCGCCGTCATCGGCGACGGTAAGGGTAACAACGGCCGTGGCAAGCGTGAGGAATACATCTACAAGAACTTCACCTTCCAGCAGCAGCTGCGCTGGAACCACCAGTTCGGAGACCACAGCGTGAACGTCCTGGTGGGCCATGAGAATTACTTCTACACCTACGATTTCCTGTATGGCTACAAGACAGACCAGGTGTTCCCGAACGTGAACAACCTGAACAACTTCACGGTCATATCAGACTTGTACAACTACGCCAACAACTACCGAACGGAAAGCTACCTCTCCCGCGTCCGTTACAACTACAAGGACAAGTACAATGTAGAGGCTTCCTTCCGCCGGGACGGTTCTTCCCGCTTCTCCTCCAAGGCCCGTTGGGGCAACTTCTGGAGCATCGGCGCCAACTGGATGATTTCCAAGGAAGCGTTCATGCAGGATGTGACCTGGGTGAACAGCCTCAAGCTCCGTGCAGACTTCGGCCAGGTAGGTAACGACGCCGGTTCCGGCCTTTACGGTTACCAGGCCCTGTACACCTCCAACCAGAATGCCAACAAGGGCGCCTACTATATGTCCCAGCTGCCCAACGATGAACTTAAGTGGGAGACGGGCCAGTCCTGGGGTATCGGTGTTGAATCCCGCCTGTTCAACCGCTGGAACCTGAATGTGGAATACTTTGACCGCCGCAACAAGGACCTTCTGTTCAACGTGATCCTTCCTATCTCGGCCGGCGCCACCTCTACCGGCGGCACCAACCCTTCCGAGACCAAGAACATCGGTACCATGAGCAACCGCGGCGTGGAAATCGAGACCGACTTTGACATCGTGCGCAACCGCAACTGGCGTGTGAACGTGTTTGCCAACGCTACTTTCCTGAAGAACCGCATCATCTCCCTGCCGGAACAGAACCGCAAGGACGGTATCATCGACGGTACCAAGCGTTATGTGGAAGGCGGAGACCGCTATGCTTTCTGGCTGTACCAGTTTGCCGGCGTGGACCAGATGACAGGTCTGTCCCTGTATGAGTTTGACGACGAGCGCTTCTACATCACCGATGACAACACCGCCAAGGGTAATGTCATCTATGGTACCGCCAAGGATGCAGAGGGTAATGCCCATACTTTGATGGAGGGCCAGAATTACACCGTCATCAACAACAAACCTTATGTTTGGAATCCCGGTTCCTATGGTAAGAAAGACTGGTCCGGTACCGCCACCCCTACCGTTTACGGCAGCTTCGGCCTTAACCTGAGCTGGAAGGGCCTGAGCCTGACCACCCTCTTCACCTACTCCCTGGGTTCCAAGGTGTATGACGGCATCTATGCCGGCAGAATGAGCGTGAGCGCCAACCCCAGCAGCGTCCACAAGGACGCCCTCAACGGCTGGAGCGGTGTTCCCGCCGGCATGACGGAAGACAGCCCCAACCGTATAGATCCCAACGGCACTCCCATGCTGTACACCTTCAACACCTATGACGATGTTCCCATCTCCAACAACTCCGGCACTTCCAACCGTTGGCTGGTTTCCGGCAACTACCTGGTGGTGAAGAACATCGCCCTCTCATATGAGCTTCCCAAGCGTCTGCTCACCCCTCTGCAGGTGCAGGGCCTGTCCTTTACGCTGGCCTGTGAGAACCTCGCCACCTTCTCGGCCCGCAAGGGTCTGAACCCTCAGTACAACTTCTCCGGTACCACCAGCAGCAACGACTTCGTGACTGCCCGCGTCATCACCGGCGGTATCACCGTGAAGTTTTAATCCTATAAAGAGATGAAAGCCATGAAAAATATTTATAGAATCACTCTTCTGATTGCGGCCCTCTCTCTGGCAGCTTCCTGCTCCAAGGAATATCTTGAGACCTCCCCGGAGAGTTCCACCTCCCCCGCCACCATTTTCGCTTCCACCGAAAATGTGAAGCTTGCCATCAACGGCATGAGCAAGATGATGACTACCCAGTACCTGAGCACCCAGGGCCTGAACGGCGAGGGCACCATCAAAACCTGGTACGGTAACTTTGGCAACGACCTCCAGCGCTGCAACCAGACCGGTTGGGCCGCCCTTTGGAACCACACCTATAACGAGCAGGTGAACTCCACCTACCTCATCTATCCCTGGTACTACTATTATAAGATTATCGTTAACGCCAATCAGGTACTTGAGAATGTGGACAATGCCGAAGGTTCCGAGGCCGAGCGTCTGTATTTCAAGGCCCAGGCCCTGGTGTTCCGTGCCCACGCATACACCATGCTTATGCAGCTGTATGCCTATCGCTGGCAGGACAGCAACAATGGCGCCGGCAACGGTGTCATCCTTCGCCTGAATACGGAAAGGGATGAGGATGGCGGTTTCGATCTTCCTCTGAGCACCCAGTCCGAGTGCTATGCCCAGATTTACAAAGACTGCGACGATGCCATCCAACTCTTCACCGCCAGCGGCATGAAACCCGCTGCCAGTGAGTTCTATCTGCCCAGCATCAATGTAGCCTATGCCGTGAAGGCCCGTGCCGCCCTGGTCCGTCAGGACTGGGCCACCGCTGCCGACGCTGCCGCCAAGGCCCGTTCCGGCCGCACTCTGATGAGCCAGTCCCAGTATATGGATGAAGGTTTCAATACCCCTAACGACGAATGGATCTGGGGTGTTTATGAGGCCGAAGACCAGACCATCTACTACTACTCCTTCTTTGCTTATCAGGCCTCCGACGCCAGCTCTTCCATGCAGCGCACCTATCCCCTGGCCATCAGCAAGGAGCTCTACGACCAGATTCCCGAGACGGATGTGCGCCGCGCCCTGTGGCTGGAGCCCACCGCCGAAGAAGCTGCAGAGCTCAATGCTGCCGGCCGCAGCACTGGAAAGCTGTATAAGCGTGCCTTTGACGAATATGGAGACAAGCTCTATTCCACCAGCCTTGTATATCAGTACATGCAGTTCAAGTTCCAGTGCACCTTCTATCCCGGCGGCGGCAGCTTCAACATTTATCGTGCTGCCGAGATGTACCTGACCGAGGCCGAAGCCCTCTGCCACATGGGCGGCCAGGATGCCAAGGTACAGGGCCTCCTCAATGAGCTGAACAAGAACCTGGACCCTTCCTACTCCTGCACCAAGACCGGAGAAGACCTCCTCACCGAAGTGAAGCTCTACCGCCGTAT
This sequence comes from uncultured Bacteroidales bacterium, assembly GCA_905235535.1. GTDB lineage: Bacteria > Bacteroidota > Bacteroidia > Bacteroidales > UBA932 > Cryptobacteroides. The sequence goes on along the minus strand of CAJOLS010000041.1, from coordinate 9,740 downwards.
AGATCTCTGGGGTGAAGGTTTCGACTGGTACGACTACAAGCGTTGGAACGAGCCCATCGTGCGCAAGTCCATCGCCGACGGCGGCAGCTTTGCTGCAGCTTTCGCAGTAACCATCAACGTAGGTGACGGCAACAAGTGGACGTGGAAGATTCCCAAGCGCGAGGTGGACTACAACGACCTTGTGAGCCTGGAGTAATCACTCCTCAATACATATAAAAGAGCCTTCTGCAAATGCGGGAGGCTCTTTTATTGTAAAAAATATTTGCTGTTTTTGTCAAAATAGCTTACTTTTGTATCCCGTATTCAAAACACTTCACACACATGAAATACGGGTTCGACCACGAGAAATACCTCAAGATTCAATCGGAGCACATCAAGGAACGCATCGCCAAATTCGGCGACAAACTGTACATGGAGTTTGGAGGCAAACTCTTTGACGATTACCACGCCAGCCGCGTACTCCCGGGCTTCCAGCCGGACAGCAAGATGCAGATGCTCCTCCAGCTGAAGGAGGATGTGGAGATTGTCATCGTCATTAGCGCCGTGGACATTGAAAAGAACAAAATCCGCAGCGACCTGGGCATCACCTACGACATGGACGTCCTTCGCCTCAGGGACGAATTCCTGGAAAGGAAACTGAGCGTGAACAGCGTGGTCATCACCCATTTCAACGGACAGGCCAGTGCCGAAGCATACCGCAAGCGCCTGGAGAACATGGGCATCAAGGTGTACTACCACCATACCATTGAAGGATATCCCAACAACGTGGCCCTCATAGACTCTGACGAGGGGTTCGGCAAGAACGACTATGTGGAAACCACCAAGCCCCTGGTGGTGGTTACGGCTCCCGGCCCCGGCAGCGGAAAAATGGCCGTATGCCTTAGCCAGCTTTACCAGGAGAACAAGCGCGGGATTAAGGCCGGTTATGCCAAGTTTGAGACCTTCCCCGTCTGGAACATGCCCCTCACCCACCCCGTGAATATGGCCTACGAGGCCGCCACGGCCGATTTGGACGATGTGAACATGATTGACCCCTTCCACCTGGACGCCTATGGGGAAACCGCCGTCAACTACAACCGCGACATAGAGATTTTCCCGGTGATGAACGCCCTGTTCGAAGACATTTACGGGGAGGCTCCCTACAAGTCCCCCACGGATATGGGCGTGAACATGATAGGCTACTGCATCAGTGACGACGAGGTGTGCTGCGAGGCCTCCCGGCAGGAGATTATCCGCCGCTACTACACCGCCCTCTGCCGTTTTGCCGAGGGGAAGGCCACGGAGAACGAAGTGAACAAGATTGCCCTGGTGATGAAGCGGGCAAAGATTACCACGGAAGACCGCAAAACCACCGTGTATGCCCGTGAGAGGCTGGAAAAGAACGGAGGTTCATCGGCCACCGCCGCCATCGAACTGGAAGACGGCACCATCCTGACGGCCGAATCCAGCCCGCTGCTGGGCCCCAGCGCCGCCCTGCTGCTGAACGCCCTCAAGCACCTGGCCGGCATCCCGCACAATATCAAGCTCATTCCCCAGAACATGATAGGCCCCATCCAGAAGACCAAGGTGAATTACCTGCACGGGCACAATCCCCGCCTGCACACGGACGAGGTACTGGTGGCCATTTCCATGATGAGCCTGTTGGACGAGAACTGCCAGCTGGCCCTGGCCCAGCTGCCCAACCTGGCCGGCGCCCAGGTCCATTCCGCCGTCATGCTAAGCGAAGTGGACCGCAAAACCTTCCAGAAACTGGGAGTGGGCCTTACCTGCGACCCCATCCGCAAAATCAAGCCCAAGAAACTGTAGGTGCTGGAACATCTTCTCATATCCCTGGCGCTGGCCATGGACTGTTTCGCCGTTTCGGTGGTCTGCGGGGTTGTCATCCGCAGGCAGGAAGCGGGTATCATGCTGCGCCTGGCTTTTTTCTTCGGCTTTTTCCAGGCCTTGATGCCCCTTATAGGCTGGGCCCTTACATCCCGCTTCAGCACTTATTTAGAGGCGGTAGATCACTGGATTGCCTTTGCCATGCTGGCCTTTATCGGCGGCAAAATGATCCGGGATTCCTTCAAGGCCGAAGAGGAAGCCCGGCTGAATCCCCGGCAGGTGAAAACTCAGCTGGTGCTGGCCGTCGCCACCAGCATCGACGCCCTGGCCGTGGGCATCACCTATGCCTGCACGGGCTACAGCAGCCTATCCCGGTTATCCACTCCCCTTGCGGCCATCGGCCTGGTGTCCTTCGGGATGAGCCTCATCGGCTTTTCCCTGGGCGTGCGCTTCGGGGAGGTGGTCAATCAAAAGATGCGCCCGGAGTTACTGGGCGGCATTATTCTGATGGGCATCGGCATCAAGATTCTCATTGAGCATCTTGGGGCGTAGTACAGGCGTTTACAAGGTAAACTATTGAACGATAAGTTATTCCGCCGTTGGTGGAAAGGCCTGTTTCGCAGGTGCGGCTGTTGGAATAGCCTTCTTCAATGCCCCGCTCCTGCAGCGCCGGTTTCAACTTCCTGAGGGCATAGGCATTGAGCTCCGGGTGCGTCATCCCCTTGTCTCCTGCATAGGCGCAGCAGCCAATCTCCTCCGGCACATATACATGGGTGGAACACTTTTTCGCTAGGCCGATGATGACATCCTTCAGGCCCATCAGGCGCGTGGAACAGGTTACGTGTACGGCAATGGGCTTGTCCGTGGGATGGAATTCCAGCCTGTCCGCCAGGAACTTGGCAATAAATTCCGCAGGCTCGTACAGGTGCATTTGCCGGATATGCTGCCGCATCCTGTGCAGGCAGGGACTCTGGTCGCAAAGGACGGGATATGCTCCCCGGGCCGATGCCTCCCAAAGCGCTTCTTCCAGCTCTTTCACCTTTTTATCGGCCACCTCCGGCAGGCCCTTGCTCTCCCAGATGGTGCCGCAGCAGAGGCTCTCCATCCGGGGCGGGAAGATAACCTCATACCCGGCCTTGTTCAGCAGTTCCACCATCTCCCGATTCAGCGGTTTCACCTTGTCCCCGGGAGCGCGTCCCATGGTCTGGTTCAGGCAGCTGGGGAAATATACTACTTTGTTGGGCCGATTGTTTTGCAGGGGTTTACGAACCTTCACCGGAAGCGGTAGTTCCGGTGTCCACAGGGGCAGGCCTACTGCATGCAATCCCTTTCCTATGCCTCCCATCACGGTTTTGCCCAAAACGGTACGTCCGGCATTGGCCAAGCCCAGCGTCCCTTTGACAACGGCCTTGGTGCCACGGAAATGTTCCGCCACCCAGGCTCCCAGCCATTGGCCGGCCGGGGTTATGGAGTTACGCCTTAGTTCGTGGGTTAAATCGGCCCCATTGATGCCCATGGGGCAGGAAGTGGAGCAGAGGCCGTCTCCGGCGCAGGTTACCTTGCCGGGATACTTGTATGCCTTCTCCAAGGCCTCCCAGGGCTCCCCCGCCGCCTTCCTGCGGGCAATCTCCCGCTGCACTACAATGCGGGTGCGGGAACTTAAAGTAAAGCCGCAGGAGACGCAGTTTACTTCGCAGAAACCGCATTCGATACACTTATTGATTCGCTCGTAAACCGCAGCCACATCTTCGTGTTCCGGATGCAGCACGGGGACGGTTTTAAGCTGCTTGAGATAGCATTCGGGGTCTTCGTTGAAGATGACGCCGGGATTAAGGATGCCCTTGGGGTCCAGCAAGGCTTTGATGCGCTTCATAAGGCCGAAAGCCTGTTCTCCCCACTCGTATTCCACGAAGGAGGCCATATTCCGGCCCGTACCGTGTTCCGCCTTCAGGGAACCGTCGTACTTCCCCACCACCAGTTTCACCACATCTTTAATCATGGCATCGTAACGCTCTATATCTTCGCGCGTTTCAAACGCCTGATTGATGATGAAATGGAAGTTTCCTTCCAAGGCGTGGCCATAGATGCAGGAATCTTCATACCCGTGCCGGTCCAGAAGGGCCGAAAGGTCTGCCGTGGCGGCCGGAAGGTCCTCTATATGGAAGGCTACATCTTCTATGAGGCAGGTGGTTCCTTCTTTCCGGAGGCCGCCCACCGTGGGAAAAATGCCGGAGCGGATGGCCCAGTACTGCGCCACTTCCTTGGGGTCTGTGGAAAATCGCACGTCCACCTTGAACGGCTCCAGCGTGGCCGTAATGGCCTTTATTTGCTCCTGAAGGGCCTCCGGCGTCTGCGCCTGGGTCTCGGTAAGGACGGCGGTCAAATCGGGCACATCGGCCTTTAAATGAGGGTCGTTCACGGACGTGAGGCTGCGTTTGTCCAGCAGTTCTGCGGCGGATATGTTGTTGGCTTTCATGGCCACTACAGCCTTGGCGGCCGTCACGATGTCCGGGAAATAAATCATGGCGCTGGCCTTGTAGGGGGCGATGGGCAGCGTCTTCATGGTTACCTGGGACAGGAAGGCCAAGGTGCCCTCGGAGCCAACCAGCAGGTGGGCCAGAATTTCAAAAGGGTCTTCATAGGCCACCAGGGGCCGTAAATTGAGCCCTGTAACATTCTTGATGGAGTATTTGTGGCAGATGCGGGCGGCCAGCTTTTCATCGGCCATCACTTCTTTGTGCAGCTGCTCTATGCCGCTGATAATTTCCGGATGCTTTTTGCGGAAGGCCTGGCGGGATTCCCCGGAGGCGGTGTCCAGGACGGTGCCGTCGGCAAGGACCATGCGGGCGCTCAGCAGCATCTTGTCCGAATTGGCATGCGTTCCGCAGCTCATGCCGGAGGCGTTGTTGGCTACTATGCCGCCCACCATGCAGCTGCCGATAGACGCCGGATCCGGGCCGAAATGCCTTCCGAAGGGCGCCAGGTGCTGATTTACGCGAGCCCCTACAATGCCGGGCTGCAAAGTTACGGACGTATCTTCGTTATATTGCCATTTCTCCCAGTTCTTGCCGGCCACCAGCAGGATGCTGTTGGAGATGGCCTGCCCGGAGAGGGACGTTCCCGCCGCCCGGAAAGTGACGGGAAGGACCAGGCGGGATGCCAGTTCCAGCACACGGGACACTTCTTCCTCATCGGCCGCCCTCAGAACCACCTTGGGGGTTAATTTATATTCGCCGGCATCCGTTCCCCAGGCCAGGGTCCTAAGTTCATCTGTGTAGATGCGGCCGGCCGGAAGGATGCCTTTAAAAAGTTGTTTATAGTTCATGGCAGAAATATTTGAGAAGGGGGGAAATCATAAGGCACTGGATAAACTGATTTTCCCTCAGGAGCGTTTTTACTTCCTCTTCGGTGAGAAGATGCACCTCCAGCTCTTCGGTGGCGTCCAGGTGGGGCTGGCCGATTTTCTCCACACCCCTGGCCAGGAAGCAGTGCGTGAAATTGGACATGGAACTGGGGTTGGGGGTTATGTCCATCAGGTGGCTCCACTCCCCTTTCCCGTAGCCGGTTTCTTCCATAAGCTCCCTCTGGGCGGCCTGCAGGGGCGTTTCGCCTTCTTCCATTACCCCGCACGGAAGTTCGTAGCACGTCATTCCCACGGCGTGCCTGTACTGCCTTTCCATCACAAAGTGCCCATCGGCCGTTATGGCTATTACGTTCACCCAGTCCGGGTATTCCACTACGTAGTATTCGGGGTTCACCCTTCCGTCCGGCAGCTGCACCTGGTCCCGGCGGGCCGTCAGCCACGGCCTTTTTATGAGGTATTCCGTGGAGAGAATCTTCCATCGGTGTTGCGTATCCTTGGGTATTATCATTTCCGCTTCTTTTTCCATTCAAATTTCGTCATTTTTTTCATATCGGCAAAAGATTTCCTAAGAGTCTGTTTTGAAATGATTCAATAAATTCTTTATGTTTCTTTTTGGTAAATTTTCCTCAAAAATTTCCAAGAAAAATTTCCACAAAAATAAACTATAAATAAAAATATCAATCATTTCAAAACAGACTCTAATTTTGCCGGAACATAATTCTGAATCCCATGAAAAGACTTTTCTGCCTTGTTTCCCTGCTGTTTATTGCGTTTGGCGTTTTGGCCCAGCAGCCTGCGCCCGAACAGGTTCAGGCCTGGCTGGCCTCCCGAAAGCCGGACCCTGCGGGCCATATCCTGGAACCGGATGCTTCCGTGACGGCAGAAAGCCCCTACAAGGCCAGCAAGAATTACGGAAAAAGGATTGCCGTCTTTGGCGGTTCCCTGTCTGTAAACAAAGAATCCGATGCCGCCAAGCAGCTCTGGGCCAACCTCTTGAATGCCCAGATTACCACTCACGGTGTAGGCGGCGCCGGATTCTCCATAGACCAGGGCTGCAGCCTTCAGCGCCAGGTAGATTCGGCCGGAGTTTATGATGTCTATGTCCTCTGGGCCTCCACCAACGACTACACCAACAGCCGGGAATGCGGCACCTGGAAGGATTACACGGCCTTGGACAATTACGCCCCGGAAAGCCTCCACACCCAATGCGGCGGCATCAATTACTGCATCCGCCGCATCCTGGAAAAGAATCCCAGGGCAGAGATTTATTTTTTCACCTCCCTGCGTTTTTTCAGTGCCGATGCCGGCCACAACCCCTTCTCCGAAGCTCCCAATAAAACGGGTAAAACCTTTGCCCAGTACATCCAGGCCCAGAAAGACTGCTGCGCCTTCCAGGGCATTCCCGTCCAGACCGCCTTCCTGGCCAACGGCTTCTGATACCCCCTTATTGCCTTTTTTAAAAAAGTACCATAAAAGTTTTGCAAACTCCGAAAAAAACCATATCTTTGTAATCCCAAAACACGGTGCTGTAGCCGGTGCTGTAGCTCAGATGGTAGAGCAATGGACTGAAAATCCATGTGTCGGCAGTTCGATTCTTCCCAGCACCACAGTAACCCGCTGATTTTCAGCGGGTTTTTCTTTTTGTTCTCACTTTTGTTCTCACTTTTTGGCAAACCTACCCTATTCTACCGGGGTAACTTATAGTCTACTAAAAACGGCTTTCACGTAGCTGTGGGGGCGATTCTGCCTGTAAACTCTGCTATACTATGAAAATATTCTGAGACGGAAAGCATCTCGATCAACGCCCACTTGAAAACTGAGAACAAATCCCGAAAAAGTGAGAACAAGTTTTTCCTGCGTTCGGATGGTAGCAGCATCACGAGAATTCAGATTGGCGGTGTCGGGCTTTTTTCGTAAATTTGTGATGCCTAATTACTTGAACTATGCCGCGTTTCGTTCCGTCTGTTCTTATCGCTGATTGTTGGGGCTCTGTTGGGGACCTGACCTTCTATCACGTGGACGGCAAGTGCTACTACAAGAAGAAGCCCCAGTGCGAGTTCAAAGGAACAGCCGCTCAACTGGAGCAGCTTGAAGTTCATCGGAGAGCTATGGCTGCCTGGCGGACGGTTCCCCACGAGACGCAGAAAGTCTGGCACGAGTACGGCAAAGGCGCATTGAGCCATAAACCGCCATTTGACGGGACTTCTCATATCAGCGGGCAGAATCTCTTCGTGAGTGCTTACCATGGCTTCTACACCCTCGGAAATGAGCACACGCCGGAGCCGGAGCCTTTTACTCCCTTCCCTGTTAATGCGCTGGAGTTCGCTGGGTGTGAGCGGCCGAATTCAACCGATCTCCTTCTCCGCTTCCATCTTTCCTTTGAAAACTGCCCTTTCCCTGAGCAGTATCACCTTCTCCTCAAGCTTCAGCTGACAAGTCCAGGCAGGGGCAAGAAACCAGGCCTGATGCGGAACTTCCTTGCGCTTGATGCCTGCCATGCCGGGGATTCGACGGTGGAGTTTCTAATCAAGGATTACAGGGGCATCTGGGGGCTGGACCTGCAGGAGTACCAGGCTGCATTATGCTTGACTTTATTCGACGGCTTTACATACCGGCCTTCTATTACTTGCGTGATAAAAGAACGTTTGACTTTATAATATTCTTCATCATCTGCGTGTTCTTCTATGGATTCAAGCCTGTATGTTATTATCACGGCATACATGGAAAGAATTATAACAGCAAAGATTATTGCGAACATTACTTGAGAAGCAAATGGTATAGGATTGTATTTGACTCCAACGGAATGCAATAAATCGCCTATAATGTCATCGAACCAAAACGCCTCAAAGTAACAGCATATAAATGCTATTGCCAGGGCAGAATAGAGTATGACGGCACGAATCTTACGGTATTTGACATAATTAACTTCCATAGCTATAAACAATTCTTTTGGTAATCTTGATATGCTTGTTTGAGGCTGAACGCTGATATCTTGCGGCCCTGACGGTCTGAGATGATTCCTCCGATAACCTTCCATTCTGCGAGATGCCATGGCTTGAAAAGGTTATTGGTGTAGCAATATTCGATGATTGAGCGTCTTGACTGTCCAGGTAATAGCTGAAGATAATTGGATAGTATCCCAGCGTCAATAAGTTGTTTGAGCTGAGGAATACGTTCCAAAACCTCTGTGTCTGGTTTCTCAATTATCCCATTTTCTTCAAATGATTGCGCATCGGATGACCTATCAAAAGAATCTACCCGCCCCGTCCTCTTCTCCATCTCCAACCAGTCTCTTCCAACGTAATTTGCCTTATTGATTCTGAAATCATTGATTGTGTCGTCAAAGTCTCCAGTTGTAAGATAATACCCATCTGCCGTCTGTTGTACACAGCGCCTCATCAGGGCAATTGCCATAGCCTTGGGATATATCCGAAAGAGACCGGTAGGACGATCGTAACCTATTTCGACTGATTGAATGAGTTGGTAAATATTGGCACCATGTTCCAAAGAATCAAGGTCTATGTGTGCCATAACAAGGTTTATAGCTTTTTGAATGTCATCTTTAATGTGCGTGTTCTTAAAGAGGGCCTCATCATGATGATACTTGTACATGATGCGAAATGCGCGTTGAAGAATGTAATTTACAGTATCTTCATCTATGCCAGGAGATGTTTTGGCAAGTTTGTCCTCTATTAAGTTGAGAAAAACAATAGAATGCGTCTGCTTTTCACACGCCTCGCCAGTGGACAGCGTGATATAAAGCTGATAAGTATCGTAAGCCCAATTTTGCATTTCTCCTTCTGGCGGGAATTGGTCTTCGCGAAGCTTCGCGCCAGGAAATACGAATCCACACTGCCTTTTTATATAATTTGAGCAGGTAAAGCATATTTCCTGATGCTCTGATATTATATCCATGATCTCTTCGTAGGAGACGATATCGTAGCGTGCCATTCTTTTAGTGTCAATTATTTCGTCTTACAAATTTAACGATTTCCATCGTAAAGCACTACTGAATTGCACTTTAATCTATCAACAAACGTGGTGACGGGGATGCAAAATCGGCCTCCCAGTGTATTGGAAGGCCGAAGGTGTTGGAACTTTGGGGACTCAAACTGTAAGAGTGTGGAGGGTTAATCCTCCAGCACGGTCCACTCAGCATGGCGAGTGCCGCCGGTGTACCGCACACGGTGAGTCATTGTTGCCAGGAGCTCGTAGAGCTTCGTGCGTCCTATTTCCAATTCATGGGCAAGGGCTGTTTTGGAGATGGTGGAATTCGCGCGAACAATCTCTAGGAGCCGGTCCTCTATTGATTTGTTCGGATTTGTTCGCTCATTTGTTCGCGAGCCGGATAAATCGGCCTTGGAGGGCTCTGGATTTGTTCGGATTTGTTCGGATTTGTTCGAAATGAGGGTCAGCGGACTTCACGATGACCTTGAAGGAGGATGGCTCTGTGAAGATGTATTCGGCAGGAGGATTCCCGTTGGCTTTGAGCTCATCGGCCACGAGTCCGATGCCCATTCCGAAGCGGTTGACAAAGTTCAGGGCCTTCATC
>CAJOLS010000040.1 GCA_905235535.1 uncultured Bacteroidales bacterium | reverse complement strand
TTTGGCCATAGGGGGGCCTATGGGTGAAAATTTTTGAGGAAAATTTACCAAAAAGAAACATAAAGAATTTATTGAATCATTTCAAAACAGACTCTAAATATCGGGAAAAGCTAACTTCCCAGGGTGGCCACCATCACCGCCTTGATGGTGTGCATCCGGTTTTCGGCCTCGTCAAAGACTATGCTGGCGGGGCTTTCGAACACTTCTTCCGTCACCTCCACGCCGTCCAGGCCAAACTTTTCACAGACCTCCCGGCCCACCTTGGTTTCCAGGTTGTGACAGGCGGGCAGGCAGTGCATGAATTTGCATGCAGGGTTGCCCGTAGCGGCCATCAGGGCCGTATTCACCTGATAGGGTTTGAGAAGGCCGATGCGCTCTTTCCACACTTCGGCCGGTTCTCCCATGGACACCCAAACGTCCGTGAGAACGAAATCGCAGCCTTTTACGCCAGCCTCCGGGTTGTCCGTAATGGTGATGCGGGCGCCGGTTTCCCTGGCTATGGCCTGGCACTGCTCCACCAGCTCCGGGGCAGGCTGCAGGGCCTTCGGGGCCACAATTCGCACGTCCATTCCCATCTTGGCGCCGCCCACCAGCAGGGAATTGCCCATGTTGTAGCGGGCGTCTCCCAGGTAGGCGTAAGATACCTGGTTCAGGGGTTTGTCCGTGTGTTCCCGCATGGTAAGGAAATCGGCCAGGATCTGGGTGGGATGGAACTCGTTGGTGAGGCCGTTCCACACCGGTACTCCGGCATATTTTGCCAGTTCTTCCACAATATCCTGCCCGAAGCCGCGGTACTCGATGCCGTCAAACATGCGGCCCAGCACCCGGGCGGTATCCCTCATGCTTTCCTTGACGCCAATCTGCGAACCGGTGGGGTCCAGGTAAGTGACATGGGCGCCCTGGTCGTGGGCGGCCACCTCGAAGGCGCAGCGGGTGCGGGTAGAGGACTTTTCAAAAATAAGGGCTATGTTCTTGCCCGTGAGGCGGGGCTTCTCGGTGCCTTCTTTCCTGGCGCACTTCAAATCGGCCGCCAAATCCAGCAGGTAATGGATTTCTTCCGGGGTAAAGTCCAGCAGCTTGAGGAAGCTGCGGTTTTTAAGAAGGTCTTTCATAAGGGTTATCGTTTCTTTTCCACTCCAGCCGGCGGGTTCATTCCGACAGTTCCAGCCACCGCATCTCCGCGGCGTCCAGTTCTTCCTGAAGGACGCCATAGCGGGCCGATGCAGCCTGCAGCTGCTCTATGGGCAGTTCTCCGCCGGAAAGTTGGGCCTCCAGACCGGCCTTCTCGGCCTCCAGCGCCGGCAGTTTCTCTTCCAGGGCTTTCAGTTCCTGCTGCTCCTTGTAGGAGAGCTTCCTGGGGGCGGCCGTCTTCACCTTTCCTTGAACCTGGGAGGGCTTGGTATCGGCCTTCCGGGCGGCCTCGTAATCCTTGATGAAGGTCCTGTACTCCGTGTAATTGCCCATGAAATCCTTTACCACGCCGTCTCCGCAGAAAACGAACAGATGATCCACCAGACGGTCCAGGAAATGGCGGTCGTGGGACACTATCACCAGCGAGCCCTTGAACTCCAGCAGGTATTCCTCCAGAATTTCCAGGGTGACGATGTCCAGGTCGTTGGTGGGCTCGTCCAAAATGAGGAAATTGGGCTGCTGCAACAGGATGGTAAGGAGGTACAGCCTCCTTCTTTCCCCGCCGGAAAGCCTTTCCACGGGGTTATTAAGCATGTCGTGCGTAAACAGGAAGCGACCCAGCAGATGGGTGTCGTTCACGGTTTCCAGCACGGTCTGGCCAGGTTTGAACTGCATGCCGGACTGGTGGTAATAACCAATTTTGAGGGATTCGCCCAGGTCTATTACCCCTTCCAGCGTGCCGCCCAGCTCCGGCTTCCAGCCGCCGGTGATGAGGTTCAGGAAGGTGGTTTTTCCGGCGGCGTTGCGCCCTACGATTCCCACCCGCTCATACCGCTGGAAATTGTAGCTGAAATGCTTCAAGTAACACTTCTGCTCCCACCAGAAACTCACGTCCTTGCAATTGATTACCTTGTTGCCCAGGTAGGTGCTTGCGGCCTTGGTTTCAGAAAGGTCCACTTTCTTTTGCACATAGCTGTCATCGGCCCTTTCCTTGATGTCCCAGAAGGCCTGCTTGCGGTATTTGGCCTTGCCGGTGCGGGCGCAGGGGCTGGCATGCATCCACTCCAGTTCCCGGCGGTAGAGGTTGCGCACACGCTCGGTTTCCGCGTTGTAGTTGTCTATCCTTTCCTGGCGTTTTTCCAGGTAATTCATATAGTCTCCGCGGTAGATGTAGATGTTTCCGCGGTCCATTTCCATGACGGTGTTGCACACCCGGTCCAGGAAATAACGGTCGTGCGTCACCATGAAAAGCGTGCAGCGGCTGTGCTTCAGATGGCTCTCCAAGAACTCGATGGCGTCTATGTCCAGGTGGTTCGTGGGCTCGTCCATGACGTAGAAATCGGCCTCGGAAGCCAGCATCTGGGTAAGGGCCACGCGCTTGACCTCTCCCCCGGAGAGCTCCTTCATGAGCCTTTCCCCGCTCAGGGCAAACTGGTCCAGCAGCTGCGTCACCCGCAGTTCGTACTGCCACAGGTGGTCCTGGTCCAGCTGTTCCGTCCACTGGGCCGATGCATCCATGATTTGCCGGAAGATGGTCTTCTCCGGATGGTACTCATATTCCTGCTCCAGGAAAGCGATGCGAATGTCCTTGAGGAACAGCACCTTGCCGCCGCTGTCGGAGGAATCCTTCCCCGCCAGTATGCGCAGGAGCGAGGTTTTCCCCGTTCCGTTGGGAGCGATGAGCGCCACCTTGTCGCCTTCGTTGATGTTGAAGTCTATGTGCTGGAACAGCACCTTGGGGCCGTAACTCTTGGAGATATTCTCTATTTGCAGGTAACTGGGCATAGGATTGCAAATATACGGAAAAATCGGGTATGTGCCGCAGGTCTCCCGGCTTTCTGTGTCGCAGGTCCCCTTTTTTCCTGTCGCAGGTCCTCTGGGTTTCTGTCGCAGGTCCGCATTTTCTCGGCAGACCGGGGACGGTTTTCGACCTTCTGTGCCCTCTGGCGTCGCAGGTCCCCTGGTTTCCCGTTGCTGGTCCGTAAAACCTCTGGGGACCAGCAACGGTTTTCGACCTTCTGTGCGTTCTGGCGTCGCAGGTCCCCTGGGTTTCTGTCGCAGGTCCGTAAAACCTCTGGGGACCAGCAACGGTTTTCGACCTTCTGTGCGTTCTGGCATCGCAGGTCCGCGGATGTTCCGTCCCAGGTCCGCATTTTCTCGGCAGACCGGGGACGCTTTTCGACCTTCTGTGCGTTCTGGCGTCGCAGGTCCCAGACAAAACTGCGGACCAGAGACACTTTCCCTTTGGACCGGGGACAAAACCATCAATGACCGGGGACAGGGGCTAGATTACCCCGCTGCCCAGCATCTCCTGGCCATCGTACCAGACGGCGAACTGGCCGGGGGAAATGCCCCGCTGGGGCTCGTCGAAAAGAATGTACAGGCCACTCTCCCGCATCAAGAGGGTGGCGCTTTGCAAGGGCTGGCGGTACCGGATACGAACGCGGTAGCGGCGGATTTGGCCGGGCTGCATGGCCAGATCTGTCCTTATCCAGTGAATCTCTTCCGGAGCCACGCGGAGGCATAACCGGCTCAGGCCCTTGTGATGATGGCCTTCTCCCACATAGATGCGGTTGGCCTCTGTGTCCGTGGCAATCACAAACACCGGCTCGCTGTGGCCGCCTATGCCCAGGCCCTTCCGCTGGCCTATGGTATAGAACTGGGCGCCCTCATGCCGGCCTACGATGCGGCCGCAGGGGCTCTCCTTGTAACGGGTCTTCTTGATGTGATGCTTTCCGCTGCGATAAGTTTCTGTCTCAAACTCAATCTGATAGGTAATAGGAAGCGCCAGGTGGTCCAGCTCTGCGTCTGTGAGCGCCGCCACTGCATCGGCCCTGTAGGGGCTCTCTCCCAGCGGCTTGCCGTCGGAGGTGAGCACCTTCTCTTCCGGGGCATAGTGTACGGTGCGCTCCAGTGCCTGCCCCTCTTTCAAAAGGCCGGTGAGCGTCTCCTGCTGCCACTGGTACAGAGGGTCTGTGGAATAGTAAGGGTCGAAAATCTCCACCACATCCCCTTCCACCGAAGCCAGTTTCTGCTTCAGGAAGGTGGGAAGGTCCACCTTTCCCACAAAGCAGATGCCCTGGGAGTCCTTTTTTTCGGCCGATGGCAAATCGGCCTCCTTGGCTATACGCCGCACTTCCGGCTTGGTGAGATGGCCGATGGGAAACATCGCCGTGGCCAGTTGTTCCTGAGAAAGCTGGCACAGGAAATACGTCTGATCTTTGTTGGGATCTGTCCCTTCCAGGATACGGAATATCGGAGATGGCCGATCGGAGCCGGCCATGACATCGTCATTCCCGGCTTGACCGGGAATCTCCTCCTTCCGGCAGTAGTGGCCGGTGGCCACATAGTCTGCCCCGTACTTGCGGGCCACCTCCCAGAAGGCGTCAAACTTGATTTCCCGGTTGCACAGCACGTCCGGATTGGGGGTGCGGCCCTTGGAATATTCATCGAACATATAGTCCACCACCCGCTGGCGGTACTGCCCGGACAAGTCCACAAAGTAGAAGGGAATGCCAATCTTTCGAGCCACCATTTCGGCCACGAACTTGTCTTCTTCCCATTCGCAGTCTCCGTGGAGGGTGGCGTCTGCGTCGTGCCAGTTCTGCATGAACATGGCAAACACGTCGTAGCCCTCCTGCTTCAGCAGATACGCTGCTACAGAAGAATCTACGCCTCCGGAGAGGCCCACGCAAACCTTGATTTTGCTCTTGTCCATTTCCGCCTGCAAAAATACTGCTTTTTGCCGGAAGGAACAACCCCATTTTGCAGCGGCGGCCCCTGGCCGATTTGTCGCAGGTCCAAATGCTCTCCGTCACAGGTCCTCACTTTTCCCTGGGACCTGCGACGGCAGAATGCACAGGGGGCAGAAAAGCGTCGCCGGTCGGCCGCAGAATTGCGGACCGGGGACGCACAAGGCTGGAACCTGCGACGGCAGAATGCACAGGGGGCAGAAAAGCGTCGCCGGTCGGCCGAAGGAATGCGGACCGGGGACGCACAAGGCTGGGACCTGCGACGCGAAAAACTATCTAAGCGATTCCAGCAGGAGTTTCTCCATAAGGGCGTAACCTTCGGCGTTGGGGTGGACGGTGTCGGTGGTGATGCCGTCACGCACGCGGCCGTCGGGGCCGGCCATGGCGGAAGCATAGTCCACATACGTAACACCGTGCCGCTCGCAGTACGCCTTGAGGCGGGCATTGAGGCTGCACACTTTCTCAAAGCAGTCCGTCACCTCCGTACGCCAGCGGAAATGATAGGAAGGGAGCACGCTGCAGATGACAGGCCGTATGCCGTTCTGCCAGGCCAAGTCAATCATACTGAGGATATTGGCATAGGTAACGTCTTCCCTATACGGGCCGCCCATGTTCACGGCAATGTCGTTGATGCCGGCCAGGATGACCACGGTGGAAGCATGAATGTCAATCACATCCTGGCGGAAGCGGAGCAGCATGTTGGCAGTTTCTTCCCCGCTGATGCCCCGGCCGATAAATCCCGTAGAAGCGAAGAATTCCGGACGACGGTCCGGCCAGCCGTCCGTGATGGAGTCTCCGAAAAGCACCACACGGGGGCCGCAGGGCGCTTCCAGAGCGGCATTGGCGGCCGCATAGCGTTCTACATGGGAAGGGTTTTGGGCATAAGCGCCCAGGGCGAGCAGAAGGCCCGCCGCCAGAACAACTATTCTCTTCATGGTATGTTGGTTATTAATCATCTGATCGGGTACACAAATTTACGAAAAAAGTTGCCGGGACAAACCCTTTTTTGTACTTTTGTGCCATGAAATATCTGGTCAACACAAACACCAACGCCCACTGGAACATGGCCTTCGACGAGTTCGCCCTGGAAGGCCTGGACGTGCAGGAGCCCGTCTTCTACCTGTGGCAGAACGCACCGGCCGTCATCATCGGCCTCAATCAGAGTCCCTATGCCGAGGTAAACCTCCCCTATCTGGAGGAAAAGGGCATCCTGCTGGCCCGGCGCGTCACCGGCGGCGGTGCCGTCTATCACGACCTGGGAAACCTCAACTACAGCATCGTGGGGTCCATAAGGCCCATGGAGGAGGCCTTCGAAATAATGCCGGCCGCCCTTCGCAAGCTGGGCGCTCCGGCCGAACGCTCCGGCCGAAACGACATCCTGGTGGACGGCCGCAAGTGCTCCGGCTATGCCAAGCGCCTGAGCCGGGACCGCATGATGATCCACGGCACCCTCATGTGGGACGTGGACTTGGACGTGCTGACGGAAGCGCTCAAAACACCGGGCAGCAAAGTGACAGCCAAAGGAATCGCCTCCGTGCGCAGCCGCGTGGCTAACCTGAAGGATTATCTCCCGCAGTTCCCCACCCTGGATGCCTTCCAGGCCGCCTTGCAGGAGGTTTTGGCCGATGGGGACGGCGAATACAGCCTCACCGCCGGGCAGCGGGAAGCCGTGGACCGCAGTGCCCGGGAGAAATTCGGCACCTGGGAATGGAACTTCGGCCATTCTCCCGAAACCACCCACCGCGGTGGGAAAAAGTTTGCCTGCGGCACCGTGGAAGTGCTTTACAGCCTCAAAAACGGAGTGCTCACGGAGGTATCCTTCCAGGGAGATTTCCTGGGCAACCGGCCGGCGGAAGAACTGGCCCGGAGCCTGAAAGGCAGGCGCCTGGAGGAACTGCCGGGGCTGGATGTATCGGCCTGGTTCGACGGGCTGGACGGTCCTTCCTTCGCCTCGCTTTTTGAAGAGTAGGATTTTTTTGCTATTTTTGCAAGTTATGAAAAAAAACTTAACCTTCCTACTAACCTCCCTGATGCTGCTGACGGCCATTCCGGCATCGGCCCAGGTGTATAGTGGATACCGCAAGTTCGACGGTGTACACAAGAATGAAATCAACGGAAGCCTCTTCTACGGATTCAACGTAGTAACCGGCACCTTCTTCGGAGAAAATGCCATCTATACCCGGCACCTCAGCCCGCGCTGGAGCCTGTCGGCCGGGCAGCAGGTCCAGTTCCTCAAACAGGTGTATTCGGTGGATATCACCGGCACCTACCGCATTCCCATCACCAAGAAGGCCAATGTGTATATTGACGGCCGGGTGATGTTTTCCCGCTACCAGCGCTGGAAGGTGAACGAGCCTGTGGCGAATTTATCGGCCTATCTGGAAACCAACTATGTGGACCTCCGCTGGGGCTGGAGCTACATCCGTTACCACAAGGTGGACGTAAACGAGCTTTACAAGGATTTCACGGACGCCAGCTACGGAGAACCCCTGGTGATGACCCTCCAGATAGGCGTGAACATCCGTCCCCGTGCCAACCGCTGGAACCTGGGCCTGTTCTTCCGCAACTTCGACCAGTACTACTACGAGAACTGGAACATCAACTGGGGCGTGCGCTTCCACTGCACCCTGCCCTACGACATCAAATTGTTCAGCGAATTCAACATCCGCCCCGCCGGCAGCCTGAGCCAGCTGGCCACCCGCTACGAAACTTCCCTGAAAGTTGGACTTAAATATGCCTGGTAATATGAAAAAGCGCATTTCCCTCTATATCCTCCTCATCGGCCTCTGCACCCTGGTTTCCTGCCAGAAACTCAGGGACAAAATAAGCCCCCAGGGCATCCTGATGGCCGGAACCGCAGTGGAAGACCGCGTCAAAATGTCCAACCAGTTCTACCGTTCCTCCCTGGACGGCAGGATATGGCTGGTAGCCGCCGGAGACTATTCCTTCATCGTGGGGGCCGACAGCCACCTCACCACAGACCCCGGCCGCATGGACGAGATGCTGGCCATCGGCCTGCAAAACGACGACCTCTTCTACGCCCACCTCGGAGACCTGGCCGACACCAAGGCAGAGTACTACTACACCCTGGATTCCCTGGTCAAGAAAGCCAAGGAGCGTTATGTGGAGAAATACTTTACCCAGGTCAACGAGTACGAATGGGAATCCAATTCCATCCGCGACGCCATGGAAGACGGAAGCGATTCTGTCTACAATCTCACTTATGACGAAATCACCTACCCCTTCTTCCCGGTGGTAGGAAACCACGACATCACCCACAACGGCTGGGCCCTGTGGTCCAACATCTTCCACTCTTCCTTCTACGAGATTGACGTCATTGTCCTGCAGGAAGACGAAACCCTCGCCTTCGACCACCTCATTTTCCTGGACACTGCCAGCGGAACCCTGGGCCAGACCCAGATTGAACTGATTAACCAGGGTGTTCTGGACGGCAAATACCTGTACGACCAAGGTTACCGCTATACCTTCGTCTTCTCCCATACCAACATCTTCCGCCCCCAGTTCTTCGAGTTCGCCTCCACCTTCACCCGGGAAGAGACGTACTTCCTCCTGGACCAGTTTGAGAAGTGGAACGTCACCGGAGTATTCTGCGGCCACGTCCACACCTGGGATGAGAGAAACTTCAACGGGGTCCACTACCTCACCCTGGACACCATGTGCGAAAAGAACAATCCGGAACCCGGAGATTACCTCGTCCGCGTCAACGTAGGAAAAGATAATCTTGGCTGGGAACCCGTGAGAATGAACTATACGCCTAAAAAGAAATAAACCATGTCCCGTCCTATGTCACGTCCCGGTAAAATTCTCGGTTGGGGCACCGGCCTCATCATCCTGGCCGTCCTGGCCGGAACCTTCTACTTCAAATTCCTGTGGGTGTTCTCCGACGGCACCAAGACCGGAGAGCTCAATTCCCTCACCTACACGGGATATCTGTTCAAGACTTACGAAGGGGAGATTATCCTCAGCGGTTATGGCAACAAAAACGCCTCCGGCACCGTCCAGTCCAAGAATTTCAAATTCTCTGTGAGCAACCGGGAAGTGGCCGAAAAGCTCCGTCAGATGACGGGCCTCCGTGTCACGGTCCATTACAAGGAGTACAAGGGCAGACTTCCCTGGAGAGGCTATGAGAACGCCATTGTGGATGCCGTAGAGGAAGATAGTTCCCCGGTGCCCGCCCAACTTCCTCCCGAAGATGAATTTTTCTTATAAGGCTGTATGAAGCAACTTTTCTTAACTGCAGGCGTGGTTCTCGCCTGCACTTTTTCGTTTGCGCAAAACCGTGTTCTGGACACATATCCGGCCCATCCCGGAAAGGATTTATCCATGCAGAATGCCGTCCTGGACGGCGTGGGATATGCCCGCTCCAATGCCAGCTGGCAGGATAACGAAACTTTCATCGTGTACCGGGACCGCAACCGGATGGTCCGGGGCTCCGTCAACACCGAAAACCTGGAACCTTACAGGCCGGACCGCACGCTCCCGGGTCCCCGTGACAACCGGGACAAGGGGACGGCCGGCTATACCGTGTACCTGGAGGGAGATTCCTTCTATGGCATCAAGGACGGCCGCACATTGGAAATCGGGGTTTCCACAGACCGCAACATCGTTTACGGCGGCACCATGATGCGCAACGAATTCGGGTTCACCAAGGGCTATCTCTGGAGTCCGGACGGAAAGAAAGTGGCCTATTACAAGAAAGACCAGTCCCGGGTGACGGACTTCCCGCTTCTGAACATCCGCACCCGCACCGGCGAGCTGGAGCTTATCAAATACCCCATGAACGGCATGGATTCCGAGCTCCTGCAGGTGGGCGTGTTTGATTTTGAGACGGAAACCACCACCTGGATGGACGTGACGGACTTCTCCGAGGAGCGCTTCATCACCAACCTCTCCTGGAGTCCGGATGCCAAATACCTGTATGCCCAGGTGCTGGACCGCACCCAACATCACATGAAGATGAACCAGTACAGGGTGGCCGACGGCAGTTTCGTGCGCACCCTTCTTACCGAGGACAACGACGCCTGGGTGGAGCCGCAGGACCCTATCCACTTCCTGGAAGGCCGCACGGACGTTTTCATCTACCGCACCGACAACCGAGACGGCTACAAGAACCTGTACCTGGTGGATACGCTGGGGACTCTCCGCCGCCTCACGGCCGTGGATGCCGATGTTGAATATGTGTCCAACGACGGAAAGGGGGTCTTTTATACATCGGCCCAGAATTCCCCCATCGAGAACCACCTCTACCGGGTTGACGTGCAACTTCCCCGCAAGAATATGATTACCAAGGCCAAGCTGGGCAAGCCCGTGCAGCTCACCCGGGGCCGCGGCTGGCACTCCGTACGCCTGAACGCCAACAAGAAATGGTTCCTGGACCAGGTGTCCAACCTTTCCCTCCCCGGCCGCATCTGCCTTTGCTCCACCGACGGCAAGAAGGTGCGGGAACTGGTGGTGCTGGAAGACCCTCTCGCCGGCTGGAACGCCTGCCAGGTGGAACTGGGCACCGTTCCCAGCGCCGACGGCCAGTATGAGAACTACTATCGGCTTATCTACCCCAAAGACTTTGATCCCGCCAAGAAATATCCCGTTATCCTCTACGTGTACGGCGGTCCCCACAGCCAGCTGGTTCAGGATTCCTGGCTGGGCAGCATCCGCATGTGGGAAATGTACATGGCCCAGAAGGGATACATTGTTTATGTGCAGGACAACCGCGGCACTTCCAACCGCGGCGCCGCCTTCGAGAAGACCATCAACCGCCAGTGCGGCCAGGCCGAGATGGAAGACCAGATGGTGGGCGTCAACCGGCTCCGCAGCCTCCCGTACGTGGATTCTTCCCGTATAGGAGTGCACGGCTGGAGCTACGGCGGCTTCATGACCATCAGCCTCCTCACCAACTACCCGGATGTGTTCCAGGTGGGCGTGGCCGGCGGCCCCGTCATTGACTGGCAGTGGTACGAGGTCATGTACGGAGAGCGCTACATGGACACTCCCGAAACCAACCCCGAAGGCTTCAAGAAGACTTCCCTCATCGAAAGCGCCAAGAACCTGCAGGGACACCTCCTCATCATCCAGGGCGCCATTGACGACACCGTGGTGTGGGAGCACAGCCTCAGCTTCATCCAGCGCTGCATAGACCTGGACATCCCCGTTCACTACTTCCCCTACCCGGTTGCCCGCCACAACGTTGCCGGCCGCAACCGCCTCCACCTCATGAACAAAGTAACCGCCTACTTCGAAGATTATCTGTAGGCTATTGGATTATTTGCATCCCGGGCACCAGAGACATCCCTCCGGTGCTCGGGACTGCGTTTAGAAAGGCTTCGAGCACAAAAAACGGCCTGTGGGTGCGCGGGAGGAAGACCGGTTCACACTGTCACATCGGCCATCAGGTCTTTACGGCCTATCAGACTGAGATTTGGTTGTCTTCAACTCCAATGCGGTTTGAAAACCGCCGGAATTTGCGTAAATTTGTCTATTACCTAAGATGAGAACCCAGATGAAACGTCTCCTTTCCCTCCTGGCCGGGGTGGTGCTGTGCGCATCGGCCTATTCCCAGGTGCCCAATCCGGTGCAGATGACCCGGGCCGATGGCACCCCCAACATACACAAAGAGCTTTCCCGCAAGGTGGGAGGAAAGGCGTTTGCCCAAAAGACGGCCGCCCTGCCCGCCTTTGCCCGGGAGGAAGCGTATGAACTGACGGTGACGCCCAAGGGCTACAAGGTGCAGGCCAATACGGAAACCGGCTATTTCTACGCCCTGCAAACCCTGCAGCAGATGGAAACCTGCGGAACGGCGTACGATTATCCCCGTTTCCAGTACCGCGGCTTTATGCTGGACATTTCCCGCCATTTCCGGGACAAGGACTTTATCCTCAAGCAGATGAAAGCCCTCTCCAGCCTCAAAATCAACCAGCTCCACCTCCACCTCACGGACGACGCCGGCTGGCGCATCCAGGTGGACAGCTATCCCCTCCTCACCTCACAGGCAGCCTGGCGCGTAGGAAAAAACTGGCAGGAATGGTGCAACCTGGGACGTCTGTATTCGCAGGAAGGAGCCCCGGAGGCCGTGGGAGGCTATCTTACCAAGGCCGATGTCCGGGAAATCCTGGCCGAGGCCCGTCGTCTTCACATCAACGTGATTCCGGAGATTGAAATGCCCGGCCACAGCCGCGAAGTGGTATTCGCCTATCCGGAAGTGGGCTGCAGGGAAGGAAGCTATGAGCTGTGCCCCGGCAAGGAAGCCACCTTTAAGCTGCTGGAAAGCGTGCTGGAGGAAGTGATGGACCTTTTCCCCTCCCCTTACATCCACATAGGGGGAGACGAGGCCGATAAGGACCATTGGAAAACCTGCCCGGACTGCCAGGCCCGCATGAAGGCCGAAGAGCTGGCCAACGTGGAAGAGCTCCAGAGCTACCTGGTGAGGCGCATCGAGCGCTTTGTCAACGCCCACGGCAGGCAGCTGCTGGGCTGGGACGAGATTCTGGAAGGAGGCCTGTCCCCCAACGCCACCGTCATGAGCTGGCGTGGCACCCAGGGCGGGGCCGAGGCCATCTCCCAGGGCCACGACGCTGTGATGACGCCCGGCCGATTCTGCTACCTGGACAAGGTGCAGGACGCCCCCATCTACGAGCCGGAGGGCTTCGGCGGGTATCTTTCCCTGGACGTAGCCCACTCCTACGAGCCCCTGGAGGGCATGCCGGAAGGGGCCGGAGGGCATCTGCTGGGTGTCCAGGGCAATCTGTGGCACGAAAGGATTCCTACGCCGGAACATACCGAATATATGATGTATCCCCGCGCAGCCGCCATTGCAGAGGTGGGCTGGTCCCAGCCTTCCCGGAAAGACGGTTTCCGCGAGCGGGTAACCCGCTGGAACGACGCCCTCATAGCCGACGGCTACCACGCCTTCGACCTGCACAAGGAATACGGCGAGCGCCCGGCCTTCCGCAACGGCATCCAGCACAAAGCAATAGGTAAGAAAGTCACTTACAACCAGTTGTGGAACCGCTCCTATCCGGCCGCCCGCGAAGCCACCTTCACCGACGGCCAGGGCGGCGGCTGGTCCTACGGAGACGGCCGCTGGCAGGGCTTCCTCTCGGACATTGACGTGGTCATAGACCTGGAGACGGAGCAGCCCGTCCACTTTGTGGGCGGCACCTTCCTCTGCGAGCCCGGCCCCGGCATCTTCCTGCCCAAGTCCGTGGAAGTGTGGCTGTCGGCCGACGGAAAGGACTTCCGTCAGGTGGCCACCATCCCCAACGAGATTCAGAAGCCCTCGCAGAGCTATGTGCTCTTTGGCGCACCCGTCACCGGCAGCGCCCGCTACGTGCGCTTCGTGGCCCATCCCGCCCGCGGCTTCCAGTTCTTGGACGAAATAGTTGTCAACTAACTATGAGTCAGCCTCTTGCCAGTATCATCGTTCCGGTTTGCGGGATAGAAAAATACATCGGCAAATGTACCTGAAGCCTGATGGAGCAAACATACTCCAACCTGGAGATTCTTCTGGTGGATGACGGTTCCCTGGACGTGGACCCCATCGAAGCCATTGCCGTCATGCACTTCAACTACGTCCTCCTCACCTCCCTGGAGCGTCCTTTGGCCGCCGACGCCACCTCCCGCATGCTTGCCCTGGGCGTTCCGTCGCCGGTCCGCAAATACCCGGGGGACCGGGGACGGCTTTCCCCGTTCTGTGCGATCTGCCGTCGCTGCTCCCCGACAAAAATGCAGACCGGGGACACTATTCTCCTGGACCGGGGACGCACATCGCCCTGCTGAAATCGAAAGGTATTCAAATCACGGACGAAAATCTTGCCACTGCGTATCTGACCCATGTCGGCTACTATCGGCTAAGCGCATATTTCTATCCGTTGCTGGAGATTCCAAAAGAGAATCACAACTACCCGCAGCACGCTGGGCAACTTCGTGGCGGAAGAGACGGGGGACATCTTTTGGGTCACAGATTCTGCCGACTGCCAGAGCATAGACAGGTCGGCCTTGGTGCCTTCGCACACCGTCTCGCAGGCATCATAACTCGATGATATTTCGCCGTCCCAGTGGTCATCGATTCGGATGCGCAAAGCGCCAGCGCTGCCACCACGATGAAAAATTGGCGTACTTTCATGGTTCTGTGTTATTTACCGCCGCTAATGTAGCAAAATTTTTCCAATTATGATTTCCGCCGGTATGCCCCTGGGGGCAGCTGCAGAAGAGCGAACAATTTATCCTCTCTTGAAGACTTCGAAGATACCGTAGCTGATGTCCCTGTCATAGACGTCCTCGCCCTCATAGACCTTCAGCTTCCGGATGAAAAAGACTGTCAGCGGGAGCAGCACAATCTCGTAGAGCGTCTTCAGGACGAACTGGAGGAGAAGAAAGCTCAGCAGTTCTCTGCCCGGCAGCACGCCCATCAGGGCGATGGGAAAGAACAGCAGCGAGTCGGCAGCCTCTCCGGCAATGGAGCTCAGGACGAGCCGTCCGGCAAGCTTCCGGCCACCTGTCTTCGTCTTCATCTTGCTCAGTACGCAGGCGTTGATGAAACTGCCGGCGAGGAAGGCGATACAGGAGGCGATG
>CAJOLS010000039.1 GCA_905235535.1 uncultured Bacteroidales bacterium | reverse complement strand
ATAAAAATATCAATCATTTCAAAACAGACTCTTATTCCATTCTGACAGAGGTGAAATAACCGTTGAAGGTATAGGAGTACTGTCCTACGTCAGAGACAACCACGTGAGCATTTCCGGAGCTGCCGGTGAGAGCCAGGGCAAAGTGGCGGTTGGAGACAAAGAGCCCGGCAGGGGTGGCCAGCGTAAAATCCCCTTCGGGAACAGGCGGCGCAGGCGGGTAGTTATAGACCAGTTTGAGGAAACGCCCGTCCGGGCCGATATCGGCAAAGGCCCAGTTCCAGTCCCGAAGCGAGAGGACCCCCCGCTCCGACTGGCCGATAACCACCGATTGGAACATGCCCGCCTGGGGAATATAGTACCAGTGGCGACAGGTGGTTCCCCAGGTTCTGGTAAGGACCCTTGCCGTAACCGAAGTGCTGAATTTGACCAGTTTTCCGGAGACGAACTCGGACAGGGATACGTCCAGGGCGCGTTCTTCCTCCCCGGACACCCAGTAGAGGGCATTGTCCCGCCTTTCCAGGCGGATAACCTGCCCTTCGTGGACACGGAGATCGTACAGGGCGTCCGAGCTTCCGGCAGGGATGGTCTTGTAGTGCTGCGCTCCCCGCATTACGTGGTATTCCCGGAATACATGGTCTTTTAGTGCTATGGGCAGGCTATAGGCATAATAGACGTTTTCCCCGTCCAGGGACAGTGCCCCTCCCGGCCAGTCCGGGTCTGAGGGACTTCCCAGCACGCTTCCCCGGGGAGAATCAAAGACGGTCTCTCCGTTGATCCGGTAACAGAACCCGTCCCGTCCGGGCCGCTGCCCCAGGGTGTGTACGTTTCCGTTTACCAGCAGGAATCCCTGCAGGTGCTCTTCCCCTTCGTAGCGGAACTTTTCCTGCCCGTCGCAGGAGATAATGGTCACGTGCCCGTCGGTACTGTCCGTCCACAGGTGTCCGTCCCATATCCGGTGCCTTTCCGAATCTGGAGGGGAGTTTACAAGCAGTTGCAGCAAGCATTCTCCGTCCCTGAAAAAGAGGAGGTTGGTGACGGAGTCCCGGAAATGGAAGGCCGTTGCATAGACGGAGGGAATGTACCCTGGCTCCTCCGGGTCTCCGGTCTCTCCCGGCTTGTCACCTTCCCGGGCATCCCGGGAAAAGCGGTCCTGCTCCCGCAGGAAACGGGGAACGGAATCCCGAAGGGGGTCCTGGCAGGCGGCGGCCAGGAAAAGGAGGAAGGACAAAGCGGTCAATTTGCGCATAACTCAGCTGTATTAGTGACCGCCAAGTTGGAAAAAGGCTTTCGGAAATCCTATCATCGTAAAAAAAATAGTGTTGTTTCACATGCTTTTTGTGTGTTTCTTCCGATTTTTGATTAAGTTTGTGAATATGATTCTGTATCCCAATGTCAAAATCAACCTGGGCCTGAAGGTCCTTCGAAAGCGCCCGGACGGCTATCACGACCTGGAAACCCTTTTCGTTCCCTACCCCGGAATCGCAGACTGCCTGGAGGTAGTCACCGGGGAGGACTACAGCCGTACGCTGGCCGGTTTGAAGGAGCGATACCCTTCCCTTACCCAGGCCATCTCCGACGACGGGAAACTGATGATAACCTTGGCGCGGGAGGGGGGAGTGGACTGGGACCCCCTGAAAGACCTCACCGCCAAGGCGTATTTCCTTTTGGCCGATGAATACAACCTTCCGCCCATGAAGATTTTCCTGGAGAAACGCTCTCCGGTGGGCGCGGGGCTGGGAGGCGGCTCCTCCGATGCCGCCTTTGCCCTGAGGATGATAGCCACCCTCGCAGGTCTGGAGCTCACAGACGCGCAGCTGGCCTCCTATGCCGCCCGTCTGGGCAGCGACTGTGCCTTCTTCGTGTACAACACGCCCATGTTCGGAACGGGAAGGGGAGAAATCCTGAAGCCTTATTCCCTGGACCTGACGGGCTACCGCATAGAGGTGGTGGTTCCCGAAGGCATAGCCGTCTCCACGGCCGATGCCTACCGGGGAATAGTCCCTTCCGAGGCCGGAATGCCCTTGAAGGAAATCCTGCGCCAACCCGTGACATCCTGGAAAGACAGCCTGGAGAACGACTTCGAGAAAACGGTGTTTGCCCAATACCCCGCCCTGGCGTCCGTGAAGGCGGAACTATACGAAAAAGGCGCTGTCTATGCCGCCATGTCGGGCAGTGGAAGCGCCTGTTTCGGAATATTTATTGAATCATTTCAAAACAGACTCTTATTTCCCTAAGGAGAACCGCAGGCCTGCTTCTACGTCGAAGCGGAGCGGCTGGATGGTGCGAAGCGACCGGGGCTGTTTGTCCGTGGCGAAGAAGTAGCGGAAGCTGGGGTCCAGATAGATTCCCAGGTAGGGGGTAATCTTGAACTCTACGCCCACACCCATGGCCCCCGAAAACTGCGGGAGCGAGCCCCGCTGGTGGTAATGGATGTCTTTGGGGCTGCTGTGCACCAGGAAATCGTTATCTACAAGCCACTCGGCCGCGCCGCCGGCAAAGGCGTGGATGCTCCATCGGCTGGTATTTATAAAGCTATAATAGACATTGACCGGGATGCCCAGCCAGTGCTGATGGTTGTCGATATCCGTTTGGGGAAGGTAGAAACCGTCTCCCTTATAGTCTCCCACCAGCGTGCGGCCCAGGTTGGTGTAGCGGATGCCGGTGCCTATGGCCCAGCGGGGAGACAGGTTGAACTGCAGGCCCACACCCAGGGAGAACGGAAGGGCGAAGCTTACTTCCGGGCTTTCGTTGTAAATGCCGATTTCTGCATCCCGGGAAGGGGCGCCATACCGGCGGAAATTGCCGTGGATGCCGCTGCGCTGGCTGGTTTGGACATTGCCGAAGGCCGTCACAGCCACAGGGCCGGAGTTTTTCCGGGCCACCTTTTCTTCAAAGGCAAGCTGGTTGAGGAGGGCATTGTCGTTGGCCTTCCGGGCCTGGGCGGCCGCCTCTTCCGGAGTGGCTTTCTCCCGGACGGCAGGCTTGGCCGCAGGTGCTTCCGGGGCCTTTGTGGCAGGAGCCGCCTCCGGAAGGGCTTCCGGAGCAGCGGGCTCTGTAGCCTGCGCCAGCACATGAGGTCTTCTCCGGGGAGACAGCACTACTTCTACAGGAACGACTTCCTGGACCGGAGCCACTTCTGTTTCGGGCACGGTTTCCCCGGATACCTCAGACATAAATATTGAAGGGTTAGAATGTTCGGGTTCTACAACGGGGGCGGCGGGCCTGAGCAGCACAAACAGCGCTACGGCTGCCGCTGCAGCCAAAACGGAGGCATACCCCCGGAAACGGACAGGAATAATGCGGCGCTTCTTATCCAGCCCCGCCGTCACGCCTTCCCATACCTTGGGGGAGACGGACTCTTCCACGTCCAGTAAGAGATTCCTTACTTTTATGTCAAATTCCTTTTCGTTCATTTTTCTATCATTTCCTGCAAACGAAGCCTGGCGCGTTGCAATTTGGAGCGCGACGTGGCTTCCGTACATCCCAGTTCCTTGGCTATCTCCTTGTGCGAATAGCCTTCCACCACATACATGTTGAAGACCGTGCGGGCATCTGGCGGGAGTGCTTCGATGAGCTTCATCAGTTCCTTGTATCCCATCCTTTCCAGCGGCGTGGCTTCTTCCGTAAACAGGCTGCGGGCTTCGGTGATATCTTCACTCAGGCCCAGGGCGTCTGTTTTTCTGAGATGCATCAGCGCAGTATTGACAAAGATCCTTCTGGCCCAGCCTTCGAAGGAACCGCTCCCTTCATAGCTGGCAAGTTTGGTGAACAAAGTGATGAAGCCTTCCTGAAGAACGTCCTCTGCATCTTCCCGGTTTCCCATGTAACGCAGGCACACGGCCATCATCTTGGGCGAAAGGGCATCGAACAGGCGCTTCTGTGCGCGGCGGTCTCCCTCCTTGCAGGCGGCGGCCATCCGCTCCAAGGACGACGCTCCGCCAGGAGACTCCTCATCTCTTGTCCACTGTATAAGATGCAAATTTGACCAAAAACGTTTCAACGGGTCCGGATTTTGTTTGGTGCGTAAAGACAAATTTATGTGCAAACGCAGAGAAAACAAAATAAAGACGAGGAAAATTTGTATTTTTGTGAATTATGAGAAAACTGACAGTGACCCTTCTTCTGCTATGCACCGCCCTGGTGCCCGTTCCAGCCCAGGAAACGGAGGCCAATCTGGTGGATGCGGTCACCCTCTATACCGGCGGGCAGAACAAAAAGGCCCGCCAGCTCCTGAATACCCTTTCCATAGCCCAGCCGAAGAACGACGCCGTGTGGTATTACCTGGCCATGGCTTCCCTGAAAGACCGGGATATGGAAACCGCCGTGGACGCCTGCCGGAAGGCCGTGGCGCTGGACAGTTCCAATTACTGGTACCGCCACATGGAGGCCCGCCTTTCCCTTCTGCAGAACAAGGCCGAGGAAGGGATGGCGCAGTACGAGGCCCTGGTGCGGGATTTCCCGGACCAGGAGAGCACCTGGTACGAGCTGCTGGAGCTGTATCTCCAGAACCAGAAGTTTGAAAAGGCCCTGGAAGCCCTGGACGAGATTGAGAAGCAGCGCGGCCCCTCCGAGGAAGGCGTTCGCACCCGTTACGACGTATATACGGCCATGGGCCGGCAGGACGAAGGCGCCCAAATCCTGGAACAGTTCAACGAGCAGTTCTCCGTCCCCTCCGTCCTTTCCATGCTGGGAGACTATTATCTGGCCGATTTCAAAGATTCCCTGGCCCTTTCCCGCTACGAGGAGGCCCTGTCGCTGGACAGCGGCTACGTGCCCGCCGTGCTGGGCAAGTCGGAGGTCTATAGGCACATGCGCCGCTACCAGGACTATTTCAACACCCTGGAGCCCTTTTTCGCCTCTACGGAAGTATCGGCCGATACCAAGAGCATGTACATAGGCAACCTCACCCGTTCCCTGGACCCCCGCATCCTGGAGATTCACCGGGCGGGATTCGACTCCCTGGCCCTCAAGGCCGGCGCCGCCCATCCGGCCGACAGCTCACTCCTTTCCACCATCGGCTCCTATTATTATACCACGGGCCGGGAGAAAGCAGCCGGCGAGTGGTTCCGGAAATCGGCCGAGCTGTACCCGGAAAGCCTTACGCAGGTGGCCACTTATATCCAGTACCTGCAGCTCCAGGGACAGTGGGAGCCCCTGAGGGAGCGCGCCATGGAAGGCTATGCCCATTTCCAGGACCTGGCTTTCCTGGACTACGCCAACCTGGCCAGCTACAACCTGGAAGACTGGGACAGCATCATCGGCACCAGCCAGATGCTGCTGAGCCTCTATCCCAAAGACAAGGACATCTGCCTCAACGCCTGGACGCAGCTGGGAGACGCCTATCATTCCAAGGGGAACGACAAAAACGCCTTCAAGGCCTATAAGAACGCCCTCAAGATTAACCCGGACTATGCCCCGGTGCTCAACAACTACGCCTATTACCTGAGCCTGGAAGGGAAGAACCTGAAGAAGGCGTACAACATGTCCAAGAAAACCATCGGGCAGGAGCCGGACAACGCCACGTATCTGGACACCTTCGCCTGGATCCTGCATCTGATGGGGAAAGACCTGGAGGCCAAGCCTTTCTTCAAGCACGCCATGCTGTATGGCGGCAAGGACAGCGCCACCATCCTTCGCCACTACGCCACTGTCCTGGAGGCGTTGGGAGAGGCCGATACCGCCAAAATCTACCACAGTCAGGCCCAGCGCCTGGAAGCCGCCGGAAAACAATGAAGAAAGCCCTGCTCATAGTAATTTTGGCCTTTGTGGCGGCCTGGGGTGCCGGGGCGCAGGACTCTTCGGTAAAGCGCCTGGAGAACCAGCGCACCCAGCTGGAGAAGGACATCGCCCGTCTCAACGGCATGCTCAACCAGAACACCATGCGCAGCTCCGAGGTCCTGAGCAGCCTCACCCTGGTGAGGAAAAAAATATCGGCCCGGGAGCAGATCATCTCCAGCTATGACCAGACGCTCAGAATCCTGAACGACTCCCTGAGGATGTGCCAGCGGGAGCTGGACCGCCTGCAGGCCCGTCACGATACCCTTCAGCACTACTATTCCCGCCTGGTGAGGGGCGCCTACAAAAACCGCGACACGCGCCTGTGGTACATGTATATCCTCTCCAGCGGCTCGGTGAACCAGGCCTTCAACCGCATGGGTTATTTCCGCAACCTTTCGTCCCAGATGAGGGACCAGGCCGTGAAGGTGCAGGAGGCCGCCGCCGAGTTGGAAGCGCAGAGAACCCGCCTGAACAGGATAAAGGCCGAGACCAACCAGCTCAAGCAGAAGGTGGTGGACGAGCGTTCCAAGCTCCGTACGGAGGAAGGTGACGCCACCAAGATGGCGGACAAGCTCAAGAAAGACCGCAAAACCTACGAGAAGCAGCTCAAGGAAAAGAACCGCCAGAAGGAGGATCTTAACAGGAAGATTGCCGATTTAATCCGCCAGCAGACGCAAAAGCAAAGCGGCGGCCAGAAGAATTCCAAGGGAAAGACCACCTCCACGCAGATAGACACCAAGCTTTCCAACGAGTTTGCCTCCAACAAGGGCCGCCTGCCCTGGCCGGTGGACGGCACGGTGGTGGAAAGTTTCGGTAAGCACGCCCATCCGGTGTACAAGAATGTGCAGCTGCCCCAGAACAACGGCGTAACCGTGGTGGTGAAACGGGGAACGCAGGCAAAGGCCGTCTTTAACGGAACGGTGAGCCAGGTGGTGGTGCTGCCGGGCTACAACCAGTGTGTGCTGGTGAACCACGGAGAATACTTCACCCTGTACAGCAAGCTCAAGAGCGTGACGGTCAAAGCCGGACAAAAAATAACCACCGGCCAGGTGGTGGGCACGGTGGATACCTTAGGAGGGGAAGATTTATTCCACTTCGAGCTCTGGAAAGGCTCTACGCCGCAGAATCCTGAGAACTGGTTAAAAAATTGATTTTTTAACCAGTTCTCCAAAAGACAGTCTCACGTTACCCCCTCCCGAAACCCCTCCCCTCGGGGGAGGTTAAAAAATTGATTTTTAACCATTTTTCCAAAAGAAAGTCTCACGTTACCCCCTCCCGAAACCCCTCCCCTCGGGGGAGGGACTTTAGCGATTAGCGCAGCGGCTCCAGGGGCACCGTTCCGGGAATGTCGTCCTGGGGCGGGTTTCCGTGTAAATAAATGATTCTCTGATTGGGACTTCCCCGGAAAAGGAGGTCCGTATCCCGCTGTTCCAGGATGAAGGGGCCGTCCACCAGCACGTCCAGGTAAGGCAGCATTTGCGACATCCGGGCCGATGCCTGGATTTCCTCCACGGTGAAGCCCGTCCAGCACCAGATGGTCTTGCGGGTTTCTTCCTTGATGCGCCGCGCCAGCTCCGTAAAGCCTTCCACCTGGTAGAAAGGGTCTCCGCCGGAAAAACTCACGTCTGACAAATCATCGGCCTTGACAATCTCCAGGAGCTCTTCCACCTCCATCCACTTGCCGGCATTGAAATCCCAACTTTCGGGGTTGTGGCAGCCCTT
This sequence comes from uncultured Bacteroidales bacterium, assembly GCA_905235535.1. GTDB lineage: Bacteria > Bacteroidota > Bacteroidia > Bacteroidales > UBA932 > Cryptobacteroides. The sequence continues at coordinate 8,326 of CAJOLS010000039.1, read as the reverse complement.
GCAGGCGTGCTTGCAGCCGGCACAGTAAATGGCCGTCCGGAACCCGGGTCCGTCGGCCATTGTCTGATGAAGTATGTCCAATACTCGTATTTTCATAAAAAGGAGATTCTTCGTCGCAAAAGCTCCTCAGAAGGACAATGTTTTGTCATTGTTTTTCATTCTGAGCGAAGCGAAGAATCTATTTATGGATAACTCTGTCGTGGAGCTCTGCGAGTTTACCGGAGTTCCAGCGGTCTGTGGTGCCCACGAGGTAGCCGGTGATGCGCTGCAGGGTGTCAATGTGGTGACCGTGGCAGTGCGGGCATTCCTTGAGGTCCTTTTCGGCATTCTCGTAACCGCAGTCCATGCAGCGGTTGCGATTGTGGTTCACGGAGCCATAACCGATGTCGTACTTGTCCATGAGGTCCACGATGCGCATGATGGCCTCGGGGTTGTGGGTGGCGTCTCCGTCCAGCTCTACATAGAAGATGTGGCCGGCGTTCTCGTACTTGTTGTACGGGCCCTCAATCTTGGCCTTGTGCTCCGGAGTGCAGTGATAGTACACCGGAACGTGGCTGGAGTTGGTATAGTAGTCCTTGTCCGTGATGCCGGGCAGCACACCGAAGGTCTTCTTGTCCCGCTTGGTGAACTTGCCGGAGAGGCCTTCGGCAGGCGTAGCCAGGAAGGTGAAGTTGTGCTGGTAGGTCTCGGCAAAGCCGTTGATCCTTTCGGCCATGTGGGAGATGATGCGAAGACCCAGCTCCTGGGCTTCCTCGCTTTCTCCATGATGCTTGCCGATGAGGGCAATCAGGCATTCCGCCAGGCCGATGAAGCCGATGGACAGGGTGCCCTGGTTGATGACGGACTCGATGGAATCGTTGTCGTTGAGCTTCTCGCTGCCCAGCCACAGGCCGGCCATCAGCAGCGGAAACTGCTTCTTGAGGGCGGTCTTCTGGAATTCGAAACGCTCGTTCAGCTGACGGGCGGCAATGTCCAGGGCCCAGTCCAGCTTCTTGAAGAACTTCTGGATACGGAGGTTCTTGTCAGACTCCTCGTTCATGGCCTCGATGCCCAGCTTTACGATATTGATGGTGGTGAAGCTCAGGTTGCCTCGGCCTATAGAGGTCTTGGGGCCGAACTTGTTACCATACACGCGCGTGCGGCAACCCATGGTGGCCACCTCATGCTCGTAGCGCTTCGGGTCTGCCGGATCCCAGGCCTCGTCCTGGTTGTAAGTGGCGTCCAGGTTGAGGAAGTTGGGGAAAAAGCGGCGGGCGCAAACCTTGCAGGCAAACTTATAGAGGTCGTAGTTGGGGTCTTCCGGGAGATAGGACACGCCCTTCTTCTTCTTCCAGATCTGGATGGGGAAGATGGCGGTGGAGCCGTTGCCCACACCTTCATAAGTGGTGTTCAGGATTTCGCGGATGACGCAGCGGCCCTCGGCAGAGGTGTCCGTTCCGTAGTTGATGGAGGAGAACACAACCTGGTTGCCGCCACGGCTGTGGATGGTGTTCATATTGTGTACGAAAGCCTCCATGGCCTGGTGCACACGGTTCACCGTCTGGTTGATGGCGTGCTGCTGGACGCGTTCTTTGCCCTGAAGGCCGATGAGGTCCCTCTTGATATAATCGTCAATCTTGGCTTCCTTGAGTTCGCTCAGGTCTGTGTTGAACAGGTCTCCTGCTTTGTCCACCTCTTCCTCGTACGTCTTGCGCACGTAGGGAGCCAGGTAGAAGTCGAAGGCGGGGATGGCCTGGCCGCCGTGCATCTCGTTCTGGACGGTTTCCATGGAGATACAGGCCAGCACACTGGCCGTCTCGATGCGCTTGGCGGGACGGGACTCTCCGTGGCCGGCCTTCAGGCCGTGCTCCAGGATGAGGTCCAGCGGGTGCTGGATGCACGTCAGGGACTTGGTGGGATAGTAGTCCTTGTCGTGGATGTGGATATAGTTGTTGGCTACGGCTTCGCGCACGGGGTCGCTCAACAGGCACTCGTCCACGTAGCTCTTGGTGGCCTCGGAGGCGAACTTCATCATCATGCCCGCAGGAGTGTCTGCGTTCATGTTGGCATTTTCACGGGTGATGTCGTTGGACTGCGCCTGGATGATGGTTTCAAAAATCTCGTTGCTCTTGGCCTTGCGGGCTATGTTACGCTTGTTGCGGTACCGGATATATTCCTTGGCAACCTCCTGGCGGGGGCTGTTCATCAAGTGGTTCTCTACGACTTCCTGGATTTCCTCCACGGTCATGACATCTTTGTCCAGCTCGGAGATGGCTTGGGCAATCTGGGCGGCGAGTACAATGTCCTCACCGGCATCGGTCACATCCATGGCCTTCAGGATGGCGGCAACAATCTTTTGGTTGTTGAAATCTACACGGCGGCCGTCACGCTTTAATACACTCTTAACCATAGGTCTAGTTCTAGTTGGTTTCCTACTTGGGGATACAGGGCCTTTGCCCTCGGTGACAAAATTATATGATTCTATCCAACTTTCCCACTGTTTTCCCGGAAAAAGTTATCAACAGGCCATAGAAAAAGCTGTTAATTCGCTACGAATCAACAGTTTGTCAAAATTTGTTATTTGGAAAACTTCTAAAATATAACCTCTCTGTTTCTTTCGGGCCGAAAGTTTTCAACAAAGGGCGGCCAGGACTCTTTCAGTCACCTACAACCCACACCAGGACGTGGTGGTCGAAGGTCATGTACCGGAGGTCGAATTCCTGCTCGTCCTCGTTCTTGTCAATGAAGGTGGCCTCCAGCTCGCCTTCCCCGCGGGGGCGGAAGCGCTCCACCTCAATCTGCTCTGCAAAGTCCACGTTGTACCGGCTCAGGAGTTTGAAGATGGCTTCCTTGGCGCACCAGTAGATGGCCAGCTGCTCGTTCCTCTTCTCGTCCTCCAGGTCTTCGATTTCGTCTTCGCTGAGGGCCTTCTTCTCCACGGCCGAAAAGTCCCGGTCCAGGGATTCCACGTCTATGCCGCAGTCGTTCTCTTCGTGCAGGATTACGGCCACGTACTTTTCGGTATGGGTGATGGAAATATTGGTGGGGTTGTTTTCCAGGTACGGCTTGCCGTTGTCGTGATGGCTCAGGTACACCTTCTCTTCAAAGAGGGCGTTCAGAAGGGCGCGCACGGCCAGGCGCTGTTTGCGGAGGGATTCGCTCTTAATGAACGAGATTTCTTCCATCTCGTCCGTGGGAGTGGCGCTCAGGTTAATGAGCTCCTGCTCCGTTTCCGTGATTTGCCACACGCCGATGGTGGCATCGTTTTCCAGTTTTTTCTTTAAATACAGTCCCATTCAATGGTTTGGTTTGAACGACAATACAAAGCCGCCCGAATGCCTGGCAGGCATCGGGTTTTTATCTTTCAGTGGTGTACAATCGCGACAGAGGGTCGTCTGAACCGACGCCCGTTAGCTGGTTGGATTTGACCGGACTGGGAGGCTCCATACTAATCGTTACAATTTTCAATCGCAAAGATAATTCATTTTTGGCAAATCCAACAAATCTTTCCATATAAATTAGTATCTTTGCAGTCACCTTTTGAGAAGGCCGACAAAATAACGCGGGGAAGGTTTTGTGTGGTGAGAGAGGATGGAAAGTAATAGTTTGAAATTATAAATTAGCTGATTATGAAATTTTTGACTGATGAAAAGCTCCTTATCGTAGGTGCTGCCGGTATGATCGGTTCCAACATGGTCCAGACCGCCGCCATGCTGGGTCTTACTCCCAACATTTGCCTGTACGATATCTTTGAGCCGGGCCTCAAGGGCGTCCTGGCCGAGATGGACCACTGCGCATTCGAGGGCGTCAACCTCACCGCCACCATAGACCCCGCCGTCGCCTTCAAGGATGCCAAGTACATCATTTCTTCCGGTGGTGCACCCCGTAAAGAGGGCATGACCCGTGAAGACCTCCTCAAGGGCAACTGCCAGATTGCCGCCGAGTTCGGTGACAACATCAGGAAGTACTGCCCGGACGCCAAGTTCGTGGTTGTTATCTTCAACCCGGCCGATGTGACGGCCCTCACCGCCCTCATCCACTCCGGCCTCAAGCCCAGCCAGCTCACCTCCCTGGCAGCCCTGGACAGCACCCGTCTGCAGGAAGCCCTGGCCCAGGAATTCAATGTTCCCCAGTACAAGGTTACCGGTGCCCGCACCTACGGCGGTCACGGTGAGGCCATGGCCGTGTTCGCCTCCCACGTGGAGGTGGACGGCAAGCCCCTTTCCGAAATGGGCCTCAGCGCGGAACGCTTTGAGGAAATCAAACACAACACCATCCAGGGCGGTTCCAACATCATCAAGCTCCGTGGCCGCAGCTCCTTCCAGAGTCCTGCATACCAGGCCGTGAAGATGATCGAGGCTGCCATGGGCGGCCAGAAGTTCGAGTGGCCCGCCGGCACCTATGTGAACAACGCCGGGTACAAGAACGTGATGATGGCCATGCCCACCGTCATCGACGCCACCGGCTGCCACTTCACCAACCCTCAGGGTACCCCCGAGGAGATGGCTGCCCTCCAGGCATCCTACGAGCACCTGGTGAAGATGCGCGACGAGATTGTCACCCTGGGCATCGTCCCCGCCGTGGCAGACTGGAAGAAAGAAAACCCCAACCTGTAATCAAGGTCCACACACCCCCAAATAGCCGACTCCTCCGAGCCGGCTATTTTGTGCTTCGGGCCGCTCACATACCAGGTATTCACAAAGGGACTAGCCTATGCCGGCCAGAGCAGGAGCCCTATGCGGTAGGCGGCGAAGGCGAAGACCCAGGCTACCAGAATGGTATAAAGGCACAGGAGAATGGCCCACAGCCATTTTCCCGTTTCGTTTTTGATGGCCATGAAGGTGGCGATGCAGGGGAAGTACAGCAGCACAAACACCATGAAGGCCAGGGCGGCCGCGGTGGGAACAGTGGCCTTGAGGGCCGACTGCAGGGCCGTTTCGTCGGAATCCCCCTGCTTTCCATATTCCTCGCCGTCCTGGGCATAAGTAACGCCCATTGCGCTGATTACCAGCTCTTTGGCACCTACGCCAGCCAGCAGGCCCACATCCATCTTCCAGTTGAAGCCCAGCGGCTCGTTGACGGGCTCGATGGCCTTGCCGATGATGCCGATATAGGAATGCTCCTGCTGATAGGCCCGCGTGGCGCCTTCGTGGCGGGGGAAATACCCCAGCGCCCACAGGGACACGGAGAAGATGAGGATGGTGGTGGCCATTTTCTCCAGGTATTGCCGGCCCTTTTCCCAGGTGTGCCGGCCGATGGCCTTGGCCGTGGGGATGCGGTAGGGCGGCAGTTCCATTACGAAGGGGAGATCGTCGTCCTTGACAAACCGGCCAATCAGCAGCGCGGAAAGGATGGCCAGCACGATGCCCAGCAGATAGATGCCCAGCAGCGCCGTAGCGGGGTTCTGCGGGAAGAAGGCCCCGGCGAAGAGTACGAAGATGGGCAGCCGGCCTGCGCAGGACATGAACGGAATGATGGCAATGGTGACCAGGCGGCTCTTCCGACTTTCGATGGAACGGGTGGCCATGATGGCGGGCACATTGCAGCCAAAGCCCATGACCATGGGGATGAAGCTTTTCCCGTGCAGGCCTATCCGGTGCATCAGCTTGTCCACGATGAAGGCCGCGCGGGCCATGTACCCGCTGTCCTCCATGATGGAGATGAAAAAGTACAGGATGAGGATGTTGGGGAGGAACACCAGCACGCTGCCAACACCCGCAATGACGCCGTCCACCACCAGGTCCTTGACCCAGCCTTCGGCCATCAGGCTTCCCACTTTCCCGCCCAGCCAGGCAACCGCCGCTTCAATCCAGTCCATGGGGTATTGGCCCACGGTGAAAGTGGCCCAAAAGATGAACCACAGCAGGAGCACGAAAATGGGAAACGCCGCCCACTGGTTGGTGACAATGGCGTCTATCTTGTCCGTAAAGGTGCGCCGGGGCCTTTCGGCCTGGTATTTTTCATAGGTTTCGGCCAGGGCGCCCTGGATAAAGGCGTATTTGGCATCCACGATGGCGCTTTCGGCCGATGTGCCCAGAAGCCCTTCTATCCGGGCTTCTTCCTCCTGGCAGGCGGCGGCAATCTGGCTTGCATTGGGAAGCGTGCCGATGATTCCGGCTACGTCCTTGTCGGCCTCCAGGGTCTTGATGGCCAGATAACGGGTGGAATAGCGCGAGCGAATCTCTTCGTTGGAGAAGATGAGGTTCCGCAGGCGCACGATGCTCTTTTCCAGTTCCGCCCCGTGGTTGATATGCAGGTGGCGGGCCAGGCGGGGAGTGGCGTTCTCATACACCTGGAGGATGGTGTCGAACAGCTCCGGGATGCCCTCTCCGTTACGGCTGACGGTGGGGCATACGGGCATGCCCAGAAGGTATCCCAGCTGCTTCACATCCAGTTTGTCTCCCTTGTGCCGGAGCTCGTCGTACATGTTCAGGGCCATCACCACGCGAAGGTTCATGTCTATGAGCTGCGTGGTCAGGTACAGGTTGCGCTCTATATTGGAGGCGTCCACAACGTTCACCACCACGTCCGGCATGGCTTCCAGCAGGTTCTTCCTCACATAGAGTTCCTCGGGGGAATAGGCCGACAGGGAATAGGTGCCCGGAAGGTCCACCAGGGTGATGTCATAGTCCTTGTAGCGGAAATGGCCCTCCTTGGCATCCACCGTGACGCCGGAATAGTTGCCCACGTGTTCGTGGGCGCCGGCGGCTATGTTGAAAAGGGAGGTTTTTCCGCAGTTGGGATTGCCCACCAGGGCCACGCGGATGTTGTGGTGGCGCTCCTCGGCCACGTGGGCCAGGGCCCGCTGCAGCCTCTCTTCCTCTTCCATGTCTCCGGGAAGGGCCTGCAGGTGTTCGTCGGTCTGCAGGGCCTCGCGGGCTTCCTCTTCGGTAACCACCTCTATCTGCCGGGCCTCTTCCCGGCGGAGGGATACTTTGTAGCCGATGATTTCATACTCGATGGGGTCCTTGAGCGGGGCATTCAGCACCACCCGGACCTCTTTCCCTTTGATGAATCCCATCTCGATGAGCCGCTTGCGGAAGCTTCCGTGTCCGTTCACGCGGACAACGACGGCTTTCTCACCGGTGTTTAAATCTGCAAGTAACATAGTTTTGTTTTGCGCCGTGCGCAAAGGTACGGCGTTTTAGCCCCCGAATCAATACCTATTTATGGGGATTAGTGAAAAAATATGTAACTTTTAGAGTCTGTTTTGAAATGATTCAATAAATTCTTTATGTTTCTTTTTGTTCACCCATAGGCCCCCCTATGGCCAAAAATTTTCAAGAAAAATTTCCACAAAAATAAACTATAAATAAAAATATCAATCATTTCAAAACAGACTCTGAGTTATGAAGCGTGTACAAGCCCTTGATGTCCTTCGGGACATGACCATGGCCTTTATGGTGCTGGTGTATCTGACGGCCCTGCCTCTTTACAGGCAGAAGATTTTCATCAAATTATAAAAAATGTGTACCTTTGCAAAATATACAAGATATTCATCTTTCGCAAGTGCGAAAGATGAATAAGATATTAACTATTGATTGTCATATGAAAAAAATCATCATTATTGCTGCCGCCCTTCTCCTGGGTTTCCAGGCCAAGGCTCAGGTTATTGCCGGTGCCGGCCTTGCCATGGCTTTTGAAAGGACAAAGACTGTTGGCGGGGAGACTTTTCCCACTACCATGTTCGGTATATACGCCGGTGCCAACTATTACTACAGCCTGGACAACCTGGCAGATGGCCTGGCGGTGCTGCCCGGGGCCAACTTCTCCGGCCTCTTCGGCAACCACTGGGACATACGCAATGTCCGCGTCCGCGAACTGGCCCTCAACATCCCTGTCCAGGCCAGCTATACCTATGAGATTAACGAAAAGGTGAAAATCTTCGGCCAAACCGGCCCCACCTTTTCGCTGGCCCTTTCTTACAAGGCAAAGGATGCCAAGGGCACCACTTATCCTCTCCTCAAGAAGGACAATGAGTTCTGGCAGATTAACGTGACTCCTGAATCCCGCCATCTCTTCAACGTCTCCTGGGGAATCACCGCCGGTGCAGAGGTGAGCGACATGCTCCGCATCCACCTGGGTGTGGACTTCGGTTTCCTCAACCTGAACCGCCGCATAGAGCGAAGCGTAGTGGACAAGATTTCCCGCACCACCCTGCATGTGGGTGTCGGATATCTCTTCTAAGACAAAACCTCCAGGCTGCGAAGCCCGGAGGTTTTTTTACAACAATAAAGGATAAAACTACTTAGAGTCTGTTTTGAAATGATTCAATAAATTCTTTATGTTTCTTTTTGGTAAATTTTCCTCAAAAATTTTCACCCATAGGCCCCCCTATGGCCAAAAA
>CAJOLS010000038.1 GCA_905235535.1 uncultured Bacteroidales bacterium | reverse complement strand
CTTTCTCGGATTCATTTATCGTTATTGGTGGCAGTGCGTGCCGGGCCGTACTTGCCGAAGGTCCCATACAGCCTCGAAGGACTCGCGACATTGATATGGCACTCGTGCTCGAAAATGTGGGGAGAGACTTCATGGGCGCTTTTTGGAAGTTTATTAAGGAGGGCGGTCATCGGTTTTTATAGAGGGCCCCAAATGGTGCGGAAAATCAACCGCAAATTCTCGTAAAAAAAATTTGGAATTATGCTATACAAACATTATGTTTGTGCTGCATAATTATTGTATATGGAATTTGTAGACAGACAAAAGGAACAACAACGGCTGAAGGAACTCCTCCACCGTGATTCCCCGCAGTTTATCATTGTCAGGGGACGCCGCCGGATAGGCAAATCGGCATTGATAGGAAGAGTCCTTGATGATGACGACATCTATTATGAAGCCGACAGGACTGCTGCGTCCAATCAAATGCGCGTGTTTTCACAAGTGATAAGCAGTCGGTTTCCCGGTTTTGCCGATGCCGTTTACGCAGACTGGAAGGCTTTGCTAAAGGCCCTCAATCACAGGGTGACAGGGCCGCTGACCGTGTGCCTGGATGAATTTCCGTACCTTGTAGAGAACACGTCGGCCCTTCCTTCTATTATGCAAGGATTGCTTGACGACGTTAAAGAGCCGCTGCGATATAATCTGATTCTCTGCGGTTCTTCGCAACAGATGATGTACAACCTGACACACGACGAGTCTTCTCCTCTTTTCGGAAGGGACGATTCCGATTTCAATATGAGACCCATCGCTGCTCCATTCCTTTCGGAAGCGTTGAATCTGGATCCCCAGGAGACGGTGGAAAACTACGCATTGTGGGGTGGAGTTCCCCGTTACTGGAAATTGAGGGAGGGCTGTTCAAGCCTAAGGGAAGCTATAGATACTCATATCTTTTCAAATCTGGGAACACTGTATGAAGAACCCCATCATCTTTTTCGGGATGACATCAAGAATCCGGTGAAGACATCGACCATTATGTCAATTGTAGGAAATGGCGTACATCGACTTTCTGAGATAGCATCCCGTTGCAATGAACCGGCCACCAATTTGTCAAGGCCGCTGGCTAAGCTGTTGGATTTAGGGTATTTGGAAAAGGATATTCCATTTGGAGAATCGGCCAAATCAAGCAAGAAAAGCCTGTACCAGATTGCCGATCCTTTCTTAAGTTTCTATTATAAGTTTGTTCCGGCAAACCGCTCTTTCATTGAGATGGACCGCCGTCTTCCGCTTGAGTCTGCATTGGATAGCCAGCTATCATCGCATATCGGCTATTGGTGGGAGCATCTGTGCCGTGATGCCGTATCCGGCAATCGTATCGATGGAATTGTCTTCGGTAAAGCATCAAGGTGGTGGGGAAAAGTGCTTATTGAGGGGGAGGAAAAGCCTCGGGATATCGAACTGGATCTGGTCGCGGAGTCTATTGATGGAAAGAGCATGCTGATAGGAGAATGCAAGTGGACCACGGGAGAGAATGGGCGGCTTTTGACCAATCAGTTGGAAAAGATAGCAAAGAGCCTTCCCTTTACACAAGGTAAACAATTGATTTTAAAACTGTTTACCAAGACTAGGCCGGATGAAGATCAAGGAAATTCCCTCCTTCCCGCCGATGTGCTGGGCCTGCTTTGAAGACGTTGATTTCGCAGATTAACCGCATATTCTTATAAAAAGCCCCGGATTGCTCCAGGGCGTTGCCGAGGTTAAATCGTGGCCAAACTTTTGGCACGAGTAGCCGTGTATCCTTTCAGCGATGAAGCTGTTGACAGCGAGAGCATCACCACTACTGACACAGTTGGATGCAGTTGAATCAAGATTCTTGTAATAGCGCGATAGAAAAATGTCACATTTAGTGGCACACTGTTTAAAAAAAACCAGCACAGGGCGTTCTGTGCTGGATTTTTGGCGGAGAGACCGAGATTCGAACTCGGGATACCCTTTTGGAGTATACACGCTTTCCAGGCGTGCCTCTTAAGCCACTCGAGCATCTCTCCGGACTTAAGTCCCGAAAAAACGGGACTGCAAAGATAAGAACTTTTTAAGAATCTGCAAAAAATTATTTGGGACTATAAGAGTCTATTTTGACCAGTTCCACGGGCTTTCCTTCCGCCGTGAGGCCTTCCACTACCAGCACCAGGCCCTCATCGGCCTTCAGGAGCGGGAGCACCAGTTCTTCGCCGGGGGCCAGGTCCACAATGGGCTGCCAGAGGAGGGTTTCGCGCTCCCCGGGGTAACGGTGGCTCTCCGAGGGGACAAAAGCCACGGGGGTGGCCACGCTCTCGTAATCCAGGATGCGCACATTGTCTCCGAAACGGATACCGCCCAGGTCTCCCTTGAAGGTGACGAAGTTGGCCACGCCGCTATACATGGCCTGGCCGAAAGTGCAATAGAACGGATATACATCCACCCTTTTCACCAGGGAGGGATCCAAGTTGAACACCAGCGAATGGTTGAAAACCGGCACGCCGTCCACCAGAATGAGCGAAGGAAGGTCCCGGAAGCCCAGAGCGCCGCCCTCGCGGGTGAAAGAGCGCACCTGCAGCTCCAGGTCCTCTCCCCTGCCGCGGGCGCGGATATCGACCAGATATTCCACAAAGACCTCCCGGAACGTGGCGAAACGGGTATAATCGTCCAGGATGTAGCGGTTGCAGCGGTCTGAGAGGAAAACCAGCTGACGGGCCGGAAGCCTCCTGTACAGCGTATCGGCATCAAAGGCCGATGTCACCTGCATACGGGCTCCCAGGCGGGTAAGGGCCACGCTTTGGGAAGGGTCCAGCACCAGGGACGGAATGTCTCCGGGCTCCAGTCGCCGGAAAGGGCTTTCCACCTCTACCTTGAAGGCCGGGGCATCTTTTGCCAGCGACACCACCAGGTCTCCGGGGCCGAAGAAGTTGCTGGTATAGAGGCGGGCCTCTCCATCCGGCTGCAGCGGAGCGGCGTAGATGTCTTCTAAATGGCCGGGACGGGACACGAAGACCGTCTGGGATGCAGTCGGGGGAAGAGGCTCACCATCGGCCCCGGAGAGGCGCAGGGTAAGGATTTCTCCGTCATACTCCGGCACCACCTCCCCTGTGCGGGGACCGGCGAAAAAGGCCAGCACCCGGNATAGGAAGGGAAAGGTTCGTTGCGGTACACAGACACCGCCAGGCTGGCCGATACCTGGGAAGTAAGGCTGATGCGCCCGTTCGGAAGCACCCGGGCCTGCAGGGAAGCCGGTTCCGGGTATTCTGCAAGGCCATCAGAAGGCGCCGTCCCCACCTCCACGCCATCCTTGACGCGGGCGGTGGAAAGGGTGTTGTAAACGCTTATGATACGGGAGCCCGTGCGGGGATCATATCCCCCTTCCCTTGCGGAAAGGGCTGTGTAGGCGCTTAGCCGGTAATTGCCGGTGGGAAGGGTCCGGGGCAAAACCAGACTGCCGGCGCCGCGGCCATCCAGAAGGGCTACTTTGCCGCCCACGGCCATTCCATCGGCCGATGTCAGTTCCACATACGCCACCGCGCTCACGTCCGAAAGGCGCACGCCCTCCGAAACATCCACGCAGAAGGCCGAAAGATAGACGGTTTCGCCGGCGGCATACCAGTCCCGGTCCGTGGTTACGTAGGTACGTTCTACCCGCTGGGCAAAGGCCGGGCACAAGACGGCGGCCATTCCTATGATTAAAAACAATCTTCTCATCTTGGCTTCCTCCTATTCCGGCCAGCCTTCCGGCTTATACGTGAAACCTCCCTGTGTGCGGCAGTCCAGGCAGTCCTCGGGAATCCAGATATAATAAGGCTGTGCATTGGGATTGTCCGATTCCGGGAACTCCAGTTTCCAGGGACGGTTCCCATTCTGATACTCACTAATCATCTGCTGAACCCCCACGCCATGGGCGTCTCCGCTACCGATGGCGCGGGTTCTCAAAAGGTTGAGTATGTACTGCGATGTCCGGTAGAACTGGGTGTCTTTGTTTTTGATGAACAAATCTCCCGTAACGGCGGCAGAAACGCCCACATAACCAATGACAGGGGCCTGCGGATTCTCCTGGCCCAGAATATTGCCGCGCCGGGTACTGGGAATGGGAGAAAAGAGGTCTCCCGTCTGCGTGGAGGTCTCTTCCAGGCTTTTCCAATACTCAAAGCTTTCCTGGGAAATCATGCGCACGGTAACGATGGGCCGATACGCCACGCTCACTCGGCGGTCGTTCTCATTCAGGGAACGGAAAACGTAGTCCACCATCTTGTTGGATACCATGGCGCCCGTGGTGACCACCGTGCTTATGCCTGCCATGGTGCTGTTCCAGCAAGTCTGGTTGGGGTACTCCTCAAAAACATCAAAAATGCACCCGTAGCGGTCTCCCAGGCCATATTCCTCCTCGGGAAAAATCTGAATACCCCTTGCCGGAGGTTCCGCACCCCAGGGAATATAGCGCCAGTAAGTACTGGCATAGGCGCGGTATTCCCACTGCTCATCGTACGAGAGGCAGTAGTAGGGCGTGCTGCCGTCCGAGTGGAAGGTTACGCACACATCCATCCTGTTGCCATTGATTTTGTAGGAAAGGCTGTCGATGACGGGAGGCGACTGTACCGACTCCCAGCTGCTGGCGTAGTTGAGGTCATTCACCTCGTCGTGCAGGCACAGGCGGTACTTCACGCCCGGGTTCAGGGAACGGGTGTCCAAGGAGCACATGCCTCCAATCCCCTGTCCTTCCACCACGGTGCCGTCTTCTCCCTCTACACGGGCCGAAAAATTCACGGGAATCATCCAGGGAGGGAGGATGCCATTGACCCATGGGGAATAATATTCATGGACCGGGGCCGGATCCTCCTTCTTCCCTTCCAGCAGTTCCGGATTCAGGCGGGTAAAACTCACGGTTGTAATACCGCCCACAATAATATCCCCTTCCACCACCACGGTGTACTGGTCTCCGGTAAGTTCCGCCTCAAAGTCATAGACGCAACCTCCCAGAAGGGGCAGCAGTGCTGCCAAGATAATAAGCTGCTTCTTCATTAGAACTTGAGGTTAAGGTTGATGTAAGGAATCTGGCTGGCAAACACGGAAATCATGTGGCCCTGGGGTTTGCCATCCGGACTGGGCGTGTAGTAAACGGAATAGGCGTTCTTCCGGCCCGTCACATTGTACACACCCAGGGTGAAGGAAAGATGCGTAAGGCGCTTCAGGTAATGGCTGGGCTCCACGTTGACGGCCAGGTCCAGGCGGAAATAATCCGGGATGCGGACGGCATTCCTCTCGGAATATGCCAACCGCTGGATGCCGCCGTAGTAGAAAACGCCCACCGGCACCGTGATGGGCCGGCCGGTGGAATAATCCAGGTTGGCCGATATGCTGTAGCGGTGCGTAAACTTGTAGTTGGCCACCATCTTGACGGTGTGGGGCTTGTCGTGCGGCGTATTGTACCACTTGCCCCCGTTGATGGGGAAGGGATCGTCGGCCTGGGTCTCCTTCATGTGCGAACGGGCATAGGTGTAGGATACCCAGCCGTTGAGCCGGCCGGTGGATTTTCTCACCATAAGTTCTGCCCCGTAAGCCCTTCCCATGGTGGTAAGGAGGTCATCGGCCAGATTCTCATTCATTACCAGCGTGGCGCCGGAACGGTAGTCCAGGCTGTTGTAACTGCGCTTGTAATAGCCTTCTACCGACACGTCCACGGGGCCGAAGGTCCAGTACATGCCCGCCGCCGCCTGCCAGCCGTCCTGCGGCCGGATGCGGTCCGAGGCCAGCACCCACACATCCATGGGCGAAACCGTGGAGGAGTTGGTAATCATGTGCACATTCTGGCGGAAGCTGTTGACACCGGCCTTCACCGTCCAGTTGGACAGGATAGAGTATTTGGCCGACAGCCGCAGCTCCGGCATCAGGTAGAAGGCTTTCCTGGCCAGGGGAGCAAAGCCGCCCAGGCGTATGCCGCCGTCCAGGGAAAAGCGGTCGCTCAGGGTCCAGTTGTCGCTGAGGTAGAGAGAAGGCTCGACGCCCATCTGCAGCCCCAGATTCCGGTCCTTGATGCCGGATTCCTCCCCAAGGGGGGCCATGTGGCCGGGATGAAAATTCATCACATTGGCCTGGAGGCCGTAGGAAAGGGTATGGGCCTGCGAAAGGGTGCTCTTGAACTTAACCTTCAAGTATTCCTGGGCCAGGGCGTGACGGTAGCGGTAGGCTCCGTATTCGTAGGTCTGGTTCCCGTCTATGGTGGTTTGGTAGGAATCGTAACCGACGCTCACCTCCATATTGTTGCTGGCGTCCATGATGTGCCGCCACTTGAGGGAGGCGTTCAGGTTGGAATAATGGAAGGATGTGTCCTTGGCAAAGGAGAACTTGTCCCGGGACCAGTAGCCGAAAGCCTGGAAGGTGTTGCGGGCGTTGGGCTTGTGGGTGATGGAGGCGTTGATGTCCTGGAAGGAAGTTTTGCCCCCGTGGTAATGGCTGTCCTTGGGAAGGAGGTTCAGAATCCAGTTGGAATACGTGGTGCGGCCGCCCAGCACAAAGGTGGTCTTGTCTTTCACCAGCGGGCCTTCCAGGTGGAGGCGGCTGGTGAGAAGGCCCAGGCCCAGGGACCCGGTGAACTTCCTGGCGTTTCCCTCCCGCGTGCGGATGTCCAGCACGGAAGAGATGCGGCCGCCGTATTCGGCCGGGATGGAACTCTTGTACAGCTCGGCCTCCGAGATAAGGTCTGCGTTGAAGGAAGACAGGATGCCGAACATATGGTTGGGGTTGAAGACCGTTCCGTCGTTGTAGAGGATGAGGTTCTGGTCCACCGAGCCGCCGCGCACGTTGAAGCCCGAAGAGGCCTCTCCCACGGACTGCACGCCCGGCAGGGCCAGCACGGCCTTGATGATATCGGCCTCTCCGAAGGCCGTAGGAATCTTCTGGATGCGGTCTGCCTGGATTTTTTCCACGCCTATGCGGGCCGTCCGGTGCAGGGACACGCTTTCGGCCGATATGGACGCGGCCTTCAGGGCCACCACTTTCTCGCTCATTTCAATGTCCAGGCCGCCGTCTTCGTACACCCTCACTTCCAAGCGTACGTCTTC
This sequence comes from uncultured Bacteroidales bacterium, assembly GCA_905235535.1. Classification (GTDB taxonomy): domain Bacteria; phylum Bacteroidota; class Bacteroidia; order Bacteroidales; family UBA932; genus Cryptobacteroides. The sequence continues at coordinate 17,089 of CAJOLS010000038.1, read as the reverse complement.
CATGGGATAGCCGCTGAAATTCAGGTGGTTTTCTCCGGTGGGAACCTGCATGCGCCAGAAGCCGTAACTGTCTGTCATGGCATAGGTCATGGACTTGTCGTCGTACACGGTGATGCCCACCACGGGCTCCGACGTGGCCTTGTCCCGGATATAACCGTGGATGACGGCCTTCCCGCCCTTCCTGAGGTGTTTTTCGTCACCTATCTCATAGACTTTGTTCAGGTAGGTGGCCGCCACATTCTGCTCCAGGCCGCTTGCTTCCGTCTGCTGGGGACGCGCCTCTTTGAACCAGTCCGGGCTCATGGCCGTACGGAGGGAGTGGCCGTGGATAATATACAGGCTGCCTTCCCATTCCGTTACCGTATAACCGGCCGATACCAGTTTGTGCAGGGCCTGGTCCAGGAACTGGCTGCGGGGAGCTTCCAGGCTATACGTTGCAGGGTCGTCCTGGGCCCTGGCGATGAAAAGGCTGTTTCCGGACACCAGCCGCATCACCTGCACCAGGGAATCGGCCGATACCATCCGGACGCTCACCGTGTCATTCTGGGCGTGGCCCACGAGGGGCAGCACCCACAGAAGAAGGAGGATACTAATGCGTTTCATGGGCTTGGACGGCTTGAAGGGCGGTTTTTATTTTACGCTTGCTTTTCAGGCGCTGGACGGTTCCGTCCTCCTGGATCCAGTACCAGAACTCTTTGAGCTGATAGTAATCGAAGAGGTTGGAACGGTAGTTGGAGTCGTCGTAGCCGATGAAGCCCCGGGCGTCGTGGTTCAGGTCTGTGAGATGGTAGAGCGTCTTGCTCACCCTCTTGTAGATGACACCCCGTCCTTCGGCCATCCTCTCGTAGAATCCGGCCGGGACATCGTAACCCAGGGCCGGAAGGTTCACGTACGTCTTGCTGCCGCGGGTAAAGGACGATACCCTTTCCAGACCCAGGTCCAGGATAATGGGGGAACCTTCCCGCTGCATAAGGACATGCTGGAGGACGGCATCCAGGTCGAAGGACAGGTTTTCATAAGTCTTTCCTTCGAAGCAGATGGTTCCGGGCAGGAAGCCCAGGGTATCGGCCAGATAGGTGCCGTTGTAGTAATTGCCGTAATTATCGGCCACTCTGGACCGGAAAAGGGGGATGTCCGGCCCTGCGGCCCGGGCATAGGCTTCGTAATCCGAAACCTCCTGGGCCTGCACCACCCCGGACACCAGTAAAGCCAGGATAACCCCTAAAAAAGTTGTCAAGCGTTTCACAACCTCAAATTTACACAATTCCATTCATATTTCCTACAAAAATCAGGCGGCCGGGGAGGGTCGCCTGATTTGGTAGGAGAGAACTGGAGGTTAGTCCACATCCCAGAACACGGGGATGGTCCAAATGGTGTCGTCCAGCGGGCTGTCCAAGCCGTACTGGGCATAGCTCTTGGTTACCTCGGTATTATTGTAGTTGGTTTCGTGCGTAGAGTGCTGCCAGCGGCGGACGAAGTGACGGCGACTGGTCTTGTCCGGTTCGAAGGCGCTGGAGGAGCCGGTGCGGAAGGCCGGATCCATCATGCCGGTGTAAACCACCTCATTGCCATACTTGGCATTGGGCATGTAGTAGTTATACTTGCGGACATCGTTGTACTTCTGGTAGTCCGGTCCCTGGGCAATGTACTTCTGCATCATGATATCGGACAGGGTGAGATCTCCGGCGCTCTGAACAACGGCCTTGCTGCCCATGTAAGCGTCGATATCATCCTGAGGGATGGGAGCATAGGCAAAGCTCACGTCAAAACCGCGGGCGGTGGTGCCGCAACCGTCGTTCATCCACGATGTGAGCTTGGCATTCATGAGCTGGAAGTGGGACTTGATACCTTCTATGTAGGCGGCATGTGCACCGGCCTTGTCACCCTTGTTGAACAGGACCTCGGCCTTGATGAAGCACATCTCGGTATAGGTCATGATGTAGGAATCGGAGGTGATACGGGTGTAGAAAGCACCAGTACCCTGAACGAGTCCGGAAGTACGGGTGAAGGTGGAGTTGCCGGAGTAGTAGCAGTTCATGTCGTTGGCGGCCAGGCCGGCGGTCTCGAAGATACCGTCGGAACGGACCTGCACATACTTGATGTCCTCTACATACAGCGGGTTGTTGTCCTGGACGAACATGGCACCGGGATGGTAAACCACGGCCACCACATTGTCCTCAACCGGCTTGGCATCGGCATCCACGGTAGAAGGATCAAAGCTCTTCTTAGGCGTATAGGCACCCTTGGCATATTCCGTAATGGTAACCTGGGAGTCCAGATAGTACTTGTCAAATACTTCTTCAAAAGCCTCTACGCTTTCATAATACTTCAGGATATCGGCCTCTTTATAGTAGCATTCCCTGTCACCGCCCACGAGAACGGGAGCCAGGTAGGCGTTCAGGTTGCCACCCACCAAACGGTTGGTGATCCAGCCATTATCAGCCGTGTAGGCATTTACACCCTCGTCGCGCAGCCACTCGTAGGAATTGATGGTACCATCTTCCTTGAGGGTGACTTTATACATGGCGGAAGGGAGAAGCTTGTCGGCGCGGGGGTCTTCCACACCGGAGCCCTTGAAGTTGGTGAGCAAATCCACATAGTAGCGGGTCATGCGCTGGCCGGTACCCCATGCGAAGGAGTCGTATGTTACGTTGGGGCCGTAAGCGTCACCCACGGTGAAGCAGGTGCCGGCGGTCTCTACGTTCTGGTGATGCATGAGGATATTGTCTGCAGTGGACTGGGGGCCCTTGGCAAGGGCATCCAGCACAGCCTGAGGGTCGAAACCGGCCATCTTGGACATGTTGTTGAGCCAACGGGCCTTGAGGCCGTAAGCCAGTTTGATCCATTTGTTGGGGTCTCCTCCGCACCAGAGGTCTCCGGCGGAAAGGGGAATTCCGGCAGGGCCCTGGGGGGCCGAAAAGAGTTCAATAGCTTTTTCAAGGTCTTCCAGGCAGCCTTTGTAAATCACGTCACCGTTGTCGTACGGCGGAGTGAAATCGGCACCAACAGCCTCAATGTACGGCATTTCGCCATAGAGGTCTGCCATCATGATGAAACCCATGGCCTTCATGACAAGGGCGGCAGCCTCATAATGGGTAGATTCGGTTTCCTTGGACTTGGTGATGAGGTCTCCGATGTTGGAGGCGGCACCCAGGAACCAGTTCTGATACACGGTGGTAGCAATACCCTGGGCCGGGCTCCAGTTGGCCTGGAGGCCAAGGGCGGCGGTGCGGGAAGTATTGGTTACCATCTGGGCTATAGCGCTGCCACGAGTATTCTCCGTACCCCAGGCGTATCCATAGTAATACTGAATCCAGGGCAGACGGTTTTCACACGTAGCACTCTCGTTATTCGGGTTGTCGGGGTCCGTGTTTACATCCAGCCACTTGGCGCAAGAGGCAAGGGAAACGAGAGTGGCCAGGATCACAAAAATGTTCAATATCTTTTTCATATCCTTAGTCTTTTTTAAGATTAGAACTTGATGTTCACGCCCACGGAGAAGGTGCGCTGGCTGGGAACACCGCAGTATTCGATGCCCACAGAACCGGAACCACCGTTACCGGAACCGGCAGCAGCGGCCTCAGGATCCATACCACCCTTGTAGTTGGTGATGGTGAAGAGGTTGGTTCCGGTGACCGTAGCAGTGAGGCGCTTGATGAAGTTCTGCTTCTTGAGCAGGCTGCTGAAGTCATAACTGAGACTGAGGGAGCGGAGCTTGATCCAGTTGACGCTGGTGATATAATTGTAAGCGTTGCTGGCATAGTTGCTATAGTAGGCTTCAATCATGTAGGCACCGGAACGCTTCTGGCCGTTGATGATGTAATCCTGGTCCTTGCTGTAAGTGACGGAGACGGGGTCTCCGGCCTTGTACTCGATACCGTTGATGACACCGTCGGCATAAGCCACACCGTCGATGGTGATGGCGTCACGGTTCAGGGTGAGCGTGGACTGGCCGTTGCTGGTGAGGAAGTACTGGGTACCATTATAGATGTCTCCACCCAGGCGCAGGTCCAGAAGGAAGGACAGGGACAGGTTCTTGTAGCGGAAATCGTTGGTGAGACCGCCAATCATCTTGGGCTCACGGTTACCTACCACGTTGGTAGTGGAACCCTTCATACGGTAGAGGCCGGTGGTGGGATCGATGCGGTAACGACCGTTGGGCATTTCTACCATCTCGGTCTTCTCAGTACCATCCTCATTGAATTTGCCGGTACCCACTTCGTGTTCCTCACGGACCCAGTAGTCGCCGGTGAGGGCCATGAAGGAACCGCCGTTGGGAATGGAAGCGGCCTTCACACCACCAATCTGGGCATCCGTCACGTAGAAGATATCCACGCCTTCTGCGAAGTCTCCCAGCGTACCGCGGTTGGCGGACAGGTTGAGGGTGACATCCCAGTTGAAGTCGCGGGTTTCCACAGGACGGCCGGTGAGCATGAATTCAATACCACGGTTGCGAACAGAACCGGAGTTGATGGTAAGGAAGATGTAACCAGTAGACTGGGCCAGACGAGGGGCTGCAATCTGGTTGCGGGTGATGCTGTCATAGTAGGTGAAATCCAATCCCAGACGGCCACCGAAGAACTTGAGTTCGGTACCTACTTCCCAGGAAGTCTGGATTTCGGGGACCAGATAAGGGGAACCACCCGTCCAGCTGTTGCCGATACCGGTGAAACCGCTGTTCACCACCTGGGCGGGCCAGAGGTAAGTATTGGTGGAATACGGGTCTGCATCCTTACCCACCTGGGCCCAGGAAGCACGGATCTTACCGAAGGTGAGAACGTCATTCTTGGGCATGAGCTCCGTGAATACGAAGGAACCGCTCACGGAAGGATAGAAATAAGAGTTGTTACCCTTCGGGAGGGTGGACGTCCAGTCGTTACGGCCGGTGACGGTGAAATAGGCGATGTTCTTGTATGCGGCGCGGAATTCACCGTACACACCCACCAGACGCTTGCGAGAGGTGGACTCGGTGAAGTCCCTGTTCTCCTTGAGGATGTTGGCGAAGCTGATGGTGCCGGCGGTTACGAAATCGTAGCCCCACTGGGTCTGGCGTACACGCTTGGTGCTTTCTGCCGTGGTACCGGCCAGGAGGTTGAAGTCAAAGTCTCCAAAAGCCTTGTGGGCATTGAGCATGAAGTTGGAGGTCTGGTAGTTGTAGTTGACCTTGCTCTTGGACAGACGGCCATTCTGGTACATTTCACGGACAGATGCGCCCGGAGCGATGTACGTATGGGAATCATTGGTGTAGGAGTCTATACCCCCGCGCCAGGTGGCGGTGAGCCAGTTGGTGATTTCCAGGTTGGCGGACAGGCTTCCGGTAACACGCTCGTTGCGGTCGTGGAGGTCGTTCTTGTTGATGATCCAATACGGGTTTTCCACATCTTCCTCCAGGGCCTGACGGGGGAACATACGGTGCTTGGTACCGTCCTCGTTGAGCCACTGGGACATATTCTCACTGCGGGACCAGCCGTACAGGGCCGTCATGGTACCGTTGCCGCCGCCATCATACAGGCCGGTGGTGGTGAGGGTCTTCTGGGTGTTGGAAACCGAATAGGAGATATTGGAGGCAACGGTAAGCCTTCCAAACTTCTGCTCTCCATTCATGCGGACGGTGTTCTTCTTATAGTCCGTTCCGGGAACCACACCCCCCTGGGTGAAGTTGGAAGCGGAGAGGAAGTAACTGCCGTTCTTATGGCCGCCGGAGATGCTGATGTTGTTGTCGAAGGTGGAAGCACCCCGGAAGAAATCGGCCACGTTATCATATACGGCGCCGGTATTCTCGGCACCCCAGGAGCTGGTAATATTGTCTGTCTGGAGGGCACCGTTCTCATCGTAATAGCCACGGCCGAACTTGGTCTGGATTTCCGGAGCGGAAGCGATGGTGGCATAGGAATATTTGCTGGAGAAGTTCACTTCCACGCTTCCGCCGTCCTTACCCTTCTTGGTGGTGATGAGCACCACACCGTCGGCTGCACGGGAACCGTACAGGGCGGCGGCGGCGGCACCCTTCAGCACAGACATGCTCTCGATGTCTTCGGGGTTGATATCCATCACACGGTTGGAGAAGGTGGTGGCGGTACGGGTAACACCGTCGGTGCCGGAGTTGCCGCCGTTGATGGTGGAGTTATCGTAAATGATTCCATCCACAACAAACAGAGGCTGGTTGTCACGGCTCTCGGAAGCGGAGTTACCACCACGGATGATGATGGAAGAACCGGAACCGGCAGCACCGGAGGACTGGGTCACGTTCACACCGGCCACTTTGCCGGCCAGTGAGTTAATGACGTTGGTGTTCTTGTTCTTCATCAGTTCGTCGGCGTTCACCTCGGAAACGGAATAACCCAGGGCCTTGCGCTCACGCTTGATACCCAGGGCGGTGACAACGGATTCTTCCAGGAATTCGTTGTCTTCCTTGAGAACCACCTGCATACCGGCGGCAGCAGCGGCATCCACCGTGGAATAGCCGATGCAGGAGACCTCCAGGGTGGCACCGGGAGCGGCGGTGATGGTGAAGACACCATTGCCGTCGGTCATGGTGCCGTTAGCGGTTCCCTTGACGATGACACTGGCACCCGGAACAGGCACTCCTTGAGCATCAACAACAGTACCGGTGATTCGGGTCTGCTGCTGATCGGCCACAACCTCAGACGACGTTGCGGCGGCATACGCATAACCGGACCCCATCACAAGGAGGACCGCCGCGCATGCAGCGAAAAGTTTGGTCATTTTCATAAAAAACAACTATTAGTTAATAAAATAGGTATTTCCTTTTTTGCGGTCTGGCTGGGCTTGGGCCGACGTCCGCACCACAAAGTTAGTCGCTTATAAATAACAAGCAAGAAAAAACAAGTTTTTTTATATGCCGAAGTATTTGCGATAACGGTCGTAGAGATGCCCGGCCTGGCTCTCCAACACTTTCGCCTGCATGGCCTTCGCACAGCTGGCCGTGGGGCAAGCTGGGCATCAAACTGAAAATTTGAAGCCTATTTCAAGGCCTCGCGGAGGGCTTCCCAGTGTTCAGGGGTCATGCTGCCGGGGGTGAAGAGGCAGATGCCGGCGGCACCGGCCTCGCGGGCGCCCTGCACGGCGACGGCCATCTCGGAGGGGACGAGGCCGCTTTCCTCGGGGTCTTCCAGTTCCACCTTGCGCTTCCATTCGCGACAGATGAAAAGGCCGCTCATCACGGGCTTGTCGGGGACGGACTGGACCTCCTCGGCCGTAATTTCCTTAACCCATCCGGCGGGCTGGAGATAGAAGTCGTTGTAGTTCATGGGGAACACCATGTCAATGTCCCACTTGTTCCATTCCTGACGCACCATCCAGCAGGCGTGGCTCTTGGGGCCGGGGAACACATCGGCACTCACTTTCTTGCCCGCAGCGTGCACGGCGGCGCAGATTTCGTTCACCAGGTCCGTTACCTGGTCGCAGCGGAACTGGGCCCATTCGGCCACCTGGGCAGGGTCTTCCACGGCCTTGATGTCAATGCCGGTCTTCTCCTTGAAAGCGGCTACGCAGTCGTCGCAGTAGCAATAGTCGGCCGGGGCATATTCCTCGTCCATCACCAGGCCGTACTTGTCCCACAGGCCGCGGGAAAGAATCACATCCGGATAACGGATATAGTCCAGCTGGACATAATCCACGTCCGGAATCCGGGCTATGGACACCATCTGGTCCACCAGCAGCTTGTGTACCTCCGGGTTGCGGGGGTCCAGGGCCTTGTAATAAGGGACATAGGCGGGGAACTCATCGGCCGGCTGGCCCAGACGGTTCACGGCATACCAGCTGTGCGGCTTGTCTCCCCGGAGCATGCAGGGAATCCATGCGTGATACTCCAGGCCTTCGGCATGGGCCCGGGCCGATGCCTGCGCCACAATCTGAGGGTCGCTGTTCTCTAAGCACACGCCCACCACGCCCTGGGATTTCCAGAAATGCATCTGCTCCTGCAGCTGGTCCATATCGGTTTTCTCGTTGATGCCCTGCCACACATAGATGGGAAAGGAGGCTTTTTGCTGCTCACAGGCGCACAGAAGAGCCACGGCAGCCAGAAGGGTAAGGGTTAATTTTCGCATGGTCAGTAGTTTGGTTTCTACAAAGATAAGAAAAAACCGGCGGCTCAAAAAGACTCGCCGGTTTTTTCATGCGATGATGTTACCCTCGGAAACACCGGAGCTGGGATACAGGGCAATCCACTTCTGGACCATGACGCTGCGGAGCTGGACCTCCTTGTCGGCGCCGAAGGCAGGCAGGGCGGCAGGGGCCGATGTGTTATTGTGCTAACAATCTTTAGGGACGAAAATCAATCACTAGTTTTGGCTTTTTCAAATTACCCGGCACATCCTAAAAAACTTTATTTAAGGCCCTTCTCCCGCCTTTTTTCCGGGTTTGGGAAAATTTGGGTATATTTGTGTACCAATCAATACCAACCATGTTCAAGAAGTTTTTTTTCACCCTCCTCACCATCGGCATTTCCCTTGGAGCCGCCGCCCAGGACAATAGTTTTGTACACGAACAGAGCGACGGCTACCAGTGGCCCACAGACCCCGAGGTGCTGGCCAGGCTGGACCAGTGGCAAGACCTCAAGTTCGGCGTTCTCATGCACTGGGGCCTCTATAGCGTCCCCGGCATTGTGGAATCCTGGAGCATCTGCAACGAAGACTGGATTACCCGCCCCGAAGGCAGCACCTACGAAGGCTACAAACAGTGGTACTGGGGTCTGAGCAAAGAGTTTAACCCTGTAGATTTCAATCCGGAGCAGTGGGCTGCCGTCTTCAAGGACGCCGGCATGAAGTACATGATTTTCACCACCAAGCACCACGACGGCTTCTGCCTGTACGACTCCCGGTACACGGATTTCTCCATCGCCAAGGCCGGTCCCTTTGCCGGGAATCCCAAGGCCGATGCCGCCAAGTGGGTGTTTGACGCTTTCCGCGCAGAAGACTTCATGATTGGCGCATATTTCTCCAAGCCGGACTGGCACTGCGAGTGGTTCTGGAACCCGTACTACGCCACTCCCCGCCGCGGCATCAATTATAAGGTGGACATGCACCCGGACTGGTGGCAGAATTACGTCACCTTCACCCAGAACCAGCTGCGGGAGCTCACCGGAGGCCGGTACGGCAAGCTGGACATCCTCTGGCTGGACGGAGGCTGGATTACCGGAGAGCAGGTGGGCCTCACGGACATTCTGGCGGACGCCCGCAAGGTGAGCCCCGGCCTCATCAGCGTGGACCGCACCATCCAGGGCCCCAACGAGAATTACCAGACCCCGGAGCGCAGCATCCCGGACCGCCAGATTGCCCACCCCTGGGAATCCTGCATCACCCTGAGCAACGACTGGGGCTGGACGCCGCGCCGGGGCTACAAGAGCGCCCGCCGCGTCATTGACATCCTGTCGGAGATTGTGGCCAAGGGCGGTTGTTTCGTCTTGGGCGTAGGCCCCACCCCGGAAGGCATCATCGAGAAAGAGGCCGAAGTGATTCTCCACGAAATCGGGGAATGGCTGGGCCGATGCGGAGAAGCCATCTACGGCACCCGCATCACGGAAAATTACAACTGCGGCAACACCTGGTTCTCCGTCTCCAAGGACGGAAAAACCGGCTACGCCGTCTATGCCCTGCCGGACGGGGAGAATCTTCCCGCCACGCTGGAATGGACCGGCAACCTGCCCAAGGGAGGAAAAGTGACCGTCCTCAACAATGGCAGGAAAGTAAAAGCCACCGTCAAGGACGGAAAGGTTACGCTCAAGCTCCCGAATAATTTGAAACAGGAGCCCGTGGCGCTTAAATTCAGTTTGTAAGCAAGCTCTTCAGGTAGGATATTACCGCCAGGGCCTGCTGGGCATTTTCCATGGTAAACTTCTTTTCCCTTACATAGGCCTTCAGCTGGGGCGTCTGCTCCGGGAAGGCCTTGTAAAGATCTTTCAGCCGTTTGGCCTTGTACTCTTTGCCGCCGGCCGTAAAGAAGTACGTGTTGTCGCTTTTGCGCTCCCAGATTTCGGTAACGTGTGCTCCCATCTGGTAGTATCGGCCCACCCCTTCTGCCGGCGTGTCGGCTTCCAGGTTGGTCCACAATACGTCCACCTTGTTCTGCGTGGCTGCGCCCAGGGCGCCCACAGACCCGGTGTTCACCTTCTTGAATTTCCAGTTGATGTACATGGTATCGGCCTGGAAAGCCAGCTGCTCACACAGCAGGCCATTCTTCATCACAAAGGTTTTCCCGTTGATTACCAGGGACTCCATGGCGGCGCCGTTGGTGAGCTCCATTATGGTGTCTCCTTTGATATAGAGCACCCGCTGCCCGGCGGCGTCAATGTTCATGAGCACCTTCTCCGAGCGGTCAAAACCCCGGAAGGAAATACTCCCGGGCATGAATTCCGGGAAAAGGTAAATGGGCTGCTGGGCCAGGGCGCAAAACCCGGTAAGGGCCGAAATCAGAAAGACAGATAAAAAACGTTTCATACCAAAAAGTTGAAAAGATGGCGCCGTCACTTGGGGCGGCGCCATCTTTCATTCAATAATCAGGCCGATTATTTACCGGAGCCCCACTGGGGAGCGTTCTTATCCTGCCACAGGCGCTCGGTGTTGAGCACGGAAGTGGTGGCGTAACCCATACCGGACTGGTTCTTGCCGGGGGTGAGGCCCTGCTCCTTCAGGCTTTCCATCCGGATATCGTGCATGATATCGGTGGGAGCCGGCTCGGAGAATTCGAAGCGGCGGGGAATGCCGGCCAGCTCGAATTTGTCGAACTTCACGAAAGGAAGGAGGGTGGAGCCCACCTTCGGGTAACCGGAACGGCGGGCGGTAACATACATCTCGTTGGGAAGCATGGTGAAGTTCATCAGCTGCTGCAGATAAATCTTCTCCATGGAGCCGTCCCACTTCACCTCGTCGGTGGCCAGCATGGCGGCAATTTCGCCTTCCTTCAGCTCGATGGATGCCTCAAGGTCGTCGTAACCATAGGTGGTGCCATAGTAAGGAATCTTGTTCTTGCCGGCCACGTAGTCCCACTCCTTCACGGAGAGTTCTACGCCACGCTCATAGTGCCACGCTCATAGTAAGTCTGGGCAGAACCGGTGCTGATGGCACCCAGCTGACGGAGTTCGGCCAGGTACAGGTTGGTTTCACCGGCACCCAGGTACATGCCCCACCAGGGAATCTGGGCATTGTCCTGGATAACAGGACCGCCGGGGATGGTGGGGACAGTGTAACTGCAACGGCCGCGAATCATCTCCTCAGAGAGGGAAGAGAACAGGCCGTAGGCCTTGGTGGTTTCACCCACGCTAAGCTGATAGCGATCTGTATAATCGAAATAGGTGCCCTTCATGGCCTCGTACTCGTCAGACATTTCCCAAACCACGGGACGGCCATGGTAACGGTTCCAAGGCTCTTCCAGCTTATAGGACTCGAAGTTGCCTTCCCCGTCCAGGTTGATGTTTTCCGTTACGAAAGGAGGGAGCTTGTCGGCCTTTCCTTCGTCAATGAATTCCTGGATAATCTTGGAGTTGAAGCCATTCTTGGTATAGAAGAAGCGCACGCGGGGGTCGCGGGCATTCACCATGAAGTTGATGACATTCTCGCTGCCGCCGATCATGGAAATGCCGTTGCCGGTCTGGTAAGCCAGGTCTCCGCCCGTTGCGGCATCGGCCTTGTGGAAAATGAAGGCGTCCTCCAGGCTGTCGATGTAACCGGCAGAGCTGCTAACCACGGACTGGGCAATCTGGCCGGCCTTGGCGGAATTGTTGTCGTACAGACGGACGGCAATCTTCAGTTTGAGGGTGTTGGCCAGCTTGGCCCACCTGCCCATGTTGCCATTGTAGATGATATCCTGTTTGGCCACCACCACCTGGGAATCGTCCTGGAAGGTGGCAATGCAGGCATCCAGCTCTTCTACGAAGAGGTTGTACAGGTCTTCCACACGGTCGTACTTGGGAGTAAGGGGACCGCCGTAACGGTACTGGGAAGCCTCGGTGTACTGGATGTCACCGTTGATATCGATGGCATAAAGGGCGCCGTAGATGGCCAGGACGCCGCACATGGCGGAATAGGCCTTGAATTCCGGATGCTCGTAAGCCTGGATATACTGGTCTATATCGTTCCGGTAGCTGAGCATGGTGATGTAGGAAGTCTGACGGTTAAGCACAGAAGCATCCATACCGTAGGTACCCTCGGAGAATACACCGGAGTTACCCATCTGGCTCCATCTGAAGTAGCAGGACTGGTTGTAGAACCAGAACAGATAATCGTTGGTCTCAAACAGCGTTTGGGCGCGGGTGGCCAGGAAAGACGGCTCGGCCGTAGTGACGGCATCCGGCTTCTGGTTCAGTTCAGCAAACTTGTCACGGCAAGAAGTGAGGCCGACTACCGTGAGCATGCACAATGCAATGAATATTTTATTTGCTTTCATAGTACTTGCCTGAATTAGAATCTTGCGTTGATGGTGAAGGTGAAGTACGTGGTCACACCCTGGAGGTTACGGATACGGAACTCGGAGGCGGCGGTACCGCGGACGGCTTCCGGATTCTCCTTGTTGGGCATGGAGTTCAGGAGGTAACCCAGGTTGTGGGCGTTGGCCTGGAGGGTGATACCCTGGCTCTTGATGGCGCGGGCCCACTTGTCGGGAAGGGTCCAGGCGATGGAAACATCACGGAAGGCAATGTAGTTGAGCTTTTTGAACCAACTGTCTTTCAGGACGAAATTGCTCCAGCTGTTGGTGTAGTAAGTCCATGCGGAAGCGTGGCAAGGATCCACTTTGTCCTTGGCATAAACCTCGGCAAAGGTTTCACCGGTGCCAAACTGGCCGCCTTCAACCGTATAGACGGTTCCGTCCGGCTGGGGAATGTTGGTGCCCGCGGGGAAGATACCCTCGGGGATGATACCGTCGTCATAGGTGATGCCGTCCCAACGGGAGGTGTAGGTTACGCCGCCGTGCTGGGCGTCGGCTCCTTCCAGGGCTGTAGCCATGTAACCATATGCGGTACCATAGTGGGAAGGATAGGAGGCCACATATCCGCCGAAGCGGGCGTCGAAGGAGGCGCGGAGGGTCACTCTCTTGAAGCGGATGCCGGTGTTCAGGGAACCCAGGAAGTCCGGAACGGAGTTGCCCACCTCTTCCACCTTGCCGCTGCGGCGATACAGGGTGGTACCGTAGTTGGTCTGCCAGTTGTAGAGAACGGGGAGACCGGAACCGCCGGTGATGTTGCCGTTTTCATCGTAGGTATAGTCCTTCAAAGGGGCGGAGTCGGACATGAGGATACCGTAGGTGCCGCCCACCTTGGCCACGGAGCCAATGCGGTAGTTACCATAGTCGGCATTACCCTGCAGGGCAATGTAGTTGGCCACCAGGTCGCTCAGTTCCACAATCTTGGACCAGTTCTTGGTGAAGGTGAAGTTCAAATCCCAGGAGAAGTCTTTCACTTCCACGGGAACGGTGTTGAGAGCAATCTCAATACCCATGTTCTGGATGTTACCGGCATTGATGAAGGCGCTGGAAACACCTGATGCGCCGGGCAGGGTCACGCTCATGATCTGGTCGCGGGTGTTCTCCTTGTAGAAGGTGGCGTCCAGGCCGATGCGGTTGTTGAACATGCGGTAGTCCACACCCAGTTCCCAGGAGGTCTTGCGCTCGGGCCTGAGGTTCTGGTCGTACACGGAGCCGGGGATGTTCATGTAGTTGGTACCGGTCTCGCTGTCGTGCAGAAAGTTGCTGATGCTGTAAGCGGTATTGATGGTATAAGGATCCGTGTCGTTACCCACCTGGGCGATGGAGCCGCGCAGCTTGAAGAAGGAGATGCTCTTGGGGAGGTCGAAGGTCTCGTGCAGCAGCCAGGATGCGCTGAGGGAGGGATAGAAGTAGGAGTAGTTACCGTGCTTGTCGGCATAAACCAGGGCGGAAGACCAGTCGTTACGGCCGGTGAGTTCCAGGAACAGTTGGTCTCGGAAGGAGGCGGTAACCTGCCCTGCGACAGAAAGCATTCTCTTGGTGCCGCTCACGGAGCCGCTGCCCTTGATGGGGTTGCGGGAGTTGTCCAGGAAGTAACGGTTGGGCACCACCAGGCCGCCGTCGGTCCAGGCAGAAGTGGCCTCGCGATAGTTGTTGTAGTATTCACCGCGGAGGAAACCGCCAATCTGCCAGTCCTCATTCACCTTGAAGTCGAAGATGAAGTTGGTGTTCAGGTTGGTCTGCTCCTGGGTGCTGTTGGACAGGGCGTAGTAACCATTGTTGCCGGAGTTGGCGTAATGGTAGTCCGGACGCTTGGTTTCCTGACGGGTGTAGTAGTAGTTGAAGCTGCCGTCGGTGACCCACTTGAGCCAGGGGGTGAACTGAACGGTGACCTTCAGGTTGGGACGCACCACGTTTTCCTTCTGGGAAGTGTTGTTCTCCCAGATGCTCCACCATACGTCGCGACCGGGGATGCTGCCCCACTTGTCACCGTAGGAGGTATCGGCAATACCGCCGTGTTCGCCCTTGTACTTGTCGCGGAAGTACTTGGCGTCGTAAGTGCGGTCAAATTCACCTTCACCGATGAAGTACTGGCCGATGTTGGGCTGGGCGTTGCGGGCGTCGGAGTTGGTGAAGGTTACGGAACCTTCCACCTCGATGGCGTTGTTCAGCTTGTGCGTAGCCTTGAGGAGGGCGTTGAAACGGTTGAAGCTGTTGTTGGGAAGGGTGCCGGTGGAATACTTCTCGGAAATGGAAGCATAGATGGAGCTCTTCTCGTTGCCGCCGGAAAGGGTGATGTTGGTGTTGGTGTTGAAACCGGTGTTGAAGGCGTCCACGAAGTTGTTTGCCTTGGCCTCGGAAGGAATGATGGAACCGTCCACCCATTCAAGATAAGGCTGGGCGTCGAAGCGGTTACCAAAGGAAAGTCCCCAGGCGCCGATGTCGCTGTACATGCGCTTCAGGGAGTAAACCTCGCCTTCGCGGCCTTCAGCCCAGATGTTGCCGCGGTGGATATCCCACTGGGAAGCGGCGTCAAAATACTGGCCGTAGCCGTTGAAGTAACCTTCCATGAAGGTATTCTGGAAAGTGGGGCCGGAAGTCACCTTGTCGAAGCCGAAGGTCTGGGTGAAGGAAAGGCCCAGGCCGCGGGAACCACGCCCGTTCTTGGTGGTGATGATGATGGCGCCGTTCAAGCCGCGGGAACCGTACAGGGCGGTAGCGGCGGCACCTTTCAGCACAGACACCGTCTCAAAGTCGTCGGGATTCAGGTTCTTGAGCTGGTTGCCATAGTCCAGGTTGTTGGCATCCCAGTCGGCGGAAGGGTCCACCACGTCGTTGTCCAGGATAATGCCGTCCACCACAAAGATAGGCTGGTTGTTCTTGCCCAGGGTGGAAGCACCGCGGATGAGGATTTTGTTGCGGCCGAACATACCACCGTCAGAACCGTTGATTTCCACACCGGCCACTTTACCCTGCAGGGCAGAGACGGGGTTGATGAGGTTGGCGTTCAGGTCTTCACTCTTGATTTCCGTCACGGCGTAACCCAGGGCCTTGGTGGCGCGCTTGATACCCAGGGCGGTGACCACGGTGCCTTCCAGCATCTCGGTGTCTTCCTGGAGAATCACATTCACGGGGCCGCGGTTCCAGGTGATGGCCTGGTTGGCGTAACCGATGCAGGAGAACACCAGGACGTCTCCGGGGCGTACGCCCGGGAGGGTGAAGCTGCCATCGATGTCCACGATGGCGCCATTCTGGGTTCCTTGCACCTGAACAGCTGCTCCGATGACAGGTTCACCGGCAGCATCTTTCACAGTACCAGTGACCGTGCTCTGTGCAAAGGCGGAGAAGCCCATAGCCAACAGGGCAACGATCATGGTCATTCTCAAAAAGAGATTTTTCATGTGCGTTGGTTTTAAGTTAATAAAAATGAAATAGGTTTTGGTTAGGATTTAGACTCTTAGTCATTTTTAGGTTGCTACCAAAATGCAAATTTAACCAACTCTGCCCAATCCGCAAAATTATTTTAACATTTCATGCCTGTTTTCAACCAAAATGAAACAAAAAGGGCGGCCCGGAAGGGTCGCCCTAATTTATTGGTGCAATACGTGATTACTTCAGTTCCGTTGCCCAGAACAGGACGGTGGCATTGCTGTCAGTGAAGGAAGACGTAGCGGCCTGATAATTGGCGGCGTTGTCGTTCTTCTCTGCGTTGGGATATAGCAATCTCTGGACAATACTGCGGTTCTGCTGCGACTGGGTATCGGCACGGTAAGTAAGTGCGGGATAGCCGGTGCGGCGGATGTCGTTCCAGGATTCATGGGCATTCATGAAGCTGAGGTGCAGCCATTTCTGGGTCATGATGGCCTCAAGGGGCTCGGAATACTCATTCCAAACGGCTTCGGCATAAGCCTCGATGTCCGTCTCGCTGGGGATATCATCAACGGTAGCCCGGAAGTTGTTGCCAGTAGTGCCACCGATATTGGAAACGCTGGTGATGTTGCGGTTGTACCACTCATAAATGGAGGCCTTGACACCATTTTTGAAGGCAGCCTTGGCATCTCCGCTGGCATAATTCTGCTGATAAGCCTCGGCAAGGAGGAACCACGTCTCTGCCGGCGTAACAATCGGGTTTTTCATTGTGCTGTTAGCCGTGAAGGTGACAGAGTCGATGGAAGCGTAAGGGCGCTCGTCCCAGCTCTTTGCGAGATTCACGGTCTGGGTGGCCTTCTCCTCATCAATGGACATGCCAACGAATTCACCGGCGGCATTGGGATGATAGAAGATCTTCAGACGAGGATCGTCCGTTCCCGTAATCTGCATGGCATCGATAACGGTCTGGGAAGCCCAGCCGCTTCTGCGGTCGGGGCCGGAGAAGCCGTCGCGATACCACTCATAGAAGTTACCGCCCTGTCCGGTCTGAAGACCCACGGCGCCGAAGATACCGTTGGTGGTGCCGTCAGACTCGAAGGTATCGGCAAGCTTTCTGCCGGCGCACTCCTTGATGGCGGCCTGAGCCTTGGAGGTGAGGCTGCCCTTGGCGGCCACCTGGGTGGCGATACGCAGACGGAGCGAATTGGCATAGCGGGCCCAAAGGTCGATGCTGCCATTGTTGATGAAGTCCTGCTTCTTGAGTTTGGCGGAAACCTCTCCG
>CAJOLS010000037.1 GCA_905235535.1 uncultured Bacteroidales bacterium | reverse complement strand
TTGGCCATAGGGGTTCCTATGGGTGAAAATTTTTGAGGAAAATTTACCAAAAAGAAACATAAAGAATTTATTGAATCATTTCAAAACAGACTCTAAGTTCAAGTAAAAACCACCCCCTCTGCGGAGTGGTTTGTAAGGGCATGAACTGGTGGATGCAGGAAACTATTCCTTGGCAAAGAATTTCCAGTGAAACAGAATCAGGTAGATGGCGCCGCAGGTGACGCAGCTGTCGGCAAAATTGAACACAGGTTCAAAGAAGATATGCCCTCCCAGGCCCGGAACCCAGTCCGGCCAGGTCCAGAGGGGGAAGTAGAACATGTCCACCACCTTTCCCTGCATGAAGGGGGCGTAAGAGCCCAGCGTGGCCACGGCGTCATAGGTGGACTCGCTGAAAATGAGCCCGTAGAAGAGGCAGTCGATGATGTTTCCGAAGGCACCGGCCGTAATGAGCGTAAGGCCCACCAGAACACCGGTAGGGACTGTGGACCTTTTCAGCAAAGAGGAAATCCACCAGCACAGGGCGCCAAAGAGGCCGATACGGAAGAGGGTGAGCAGATACTTGCCCACAACCCCTCCGAAGGCCATTCCGAAGGCCATTCCCTTGTTCTCTACAAACAGAATCTGAAACCAGTTTCCCAGCACGGAAAAATGCTCCCCAAGGGTCATATTGGTTTTGACCAGGACCTTGATGACCTGATCAATCACAACCAGCAGGATACCCAGGAGCAGCAGCCAGGAGCCTTTGGAAAGACGCCTTGCCATTACTTCTTGCCGCTCTTTTCCAGGATGGCTTTACCTTCTACCGTAGTGGTGGCGTGCGGAACCAGGCGCAGGCGCTCCTTGGGGATGAGCTTGCCCGTCACGCGGCAGATGCCGTAGGTCTTGTTCTCAATACGCACCAAGGCGGCTTCCAGGTTCTGGATGAACTTGTACTGGCGCTGGGCCAAGGCACCGGCTTCTTCCTTGGAGAGCTGGAAGGCGCCGTCGTCCTCTACCGTCTTGAAGGTAGGGGCCGTGTCCAGGATATCATTCCCGCCGGCATGGGTTACCACCTCGCGGAGCGTGGCGTACTCTGCACGGGCCTTCTCCAACATCTCGTTGATAATGCCGCGGAACTCCTCGAGTTCCTCGTCAGAATAGCGGGTCTTGTTGTTCTCTTCCATATAGTAGCATTATATATAGTTAACGTTTAATGTTCAGTTTGACAGTTCCCTCGGTCCATTCTACCTCGACGGCATCGGCGGGTGCCTTTTCAAAGGCTTCCAGGCAGATGGACAAGGAAAGCGTCTGGGCCTTGACATAGTCTGCATAGACCTTCAGGGCGTCGGAGAGGCCTTCGTCGTTGGAATAGACTACGGTGTGGATGCGGTCTGTCACCTCGAAGCCGGAGCTCTTTCTGAGGTTCTGGATGCGGTTTACCAGTTCGCGGGACAGGCCTTCGCGGCGAAGCTGAGGAGTAACTTCCACGTCCAGGGCCACGGTGAGGGAGCCCTCGGAGGCCACCTGCCAGCCTTCCACGTCTTCGGAGGAAACGGCATAGTCTCCGGGATTCAGGAGCACATCCCCGCCGGGAAGCTTGAGGGTATAGGTTTCACCGGCGGCCTCGGCCTTCTGGATATCGGCAATCACCGGCTGTCCAAGGGTACCGAAAGCGGCGGCAATCTCTTTCATGCGGGCGCCGTACGTCTTGCCCAGCACCTTGAAGTTGGGCTTGATGCGAAGCGTCATGATGCCGCTGGTGTCTTCCACAAACTCCATTTCCTTCACGTTCACTTCCGGCAGTACAATGCCTTTCACGGCATCCAGGGCGGTGCGCACCTTCTCCGAGATAACGGGAATCATCACCTTCTGCAACGGCTGGCGCACGGGAATATTCACTTTCTTGCGGATGCCCAGGATAAGGGAGGTGGCCAGCTGGGCCAGCGACATGCGCTCCTCCAAGGCGGCGTCCATCACGGATTCATCGGCCTTGGGCATCAGGACAAAGTGTACGGACTCGGAACCCGGAACAAGGTCTGTGTACAGGCGGTCCATGTAGAAGGGGGCGATGGGGGCGGCCAGGATGGCTACGTCCTTGAGCACCGTGTACAGCGTGCTGTAGGCGGCTTTCTTATCCTCCGTCATTTCTCCGGCCCAGAAACGGGCGCGGTTCAGGCGAACGTACCAGTTGGAAACGTCGTCGCAGACGAAGGCTTCCAGGATACGGCCGGCCGATTTCACATCGTAATCCTCATAGGCGGTGCGCACGTCGCGAATGACGGTATTGAGTTTGGAAAGGATCCAGCGGTCCAGCTCCGTCAGAGATTGCCGGTCGGAGCCGGCAATGACACTCCCGTCATGCCCGACCTGATCGGGCATCCAGCCGTCTATGTTGGCGTAGCGGGCGAAAAAGGCGTAGGTGTTGTAAAGGGTGCCGAAGAACTTGCGGCGGACGTCGGCCACTCCGTTTTCGTCAAACTTGAGGTTGTCCCAGGGCTCTGCGTTGGTGAGCATGTACCAGCGCAGGGCGTCTGCGCCGTAGGTGTCCAGGGCCCGGAAGGGATCTACGGCATTGCCCAGGCGCTTGCTCATCTTGTTGCCGTTCTTGTCCAGCACCAGGCCGTTGGAAATAACCCTCTTGAAGGCGGGCGTTCCGGAAATCATGGTGTGGATGGCGTGCAGCGTGTAGAACCAGCCGCGGGTCTGGTCCACGCCCTCGGCAATGAAGTCTGCCGTGGCGCCAAAGGCGGGGCTGTTCAGGTTGCGGAGCCCTTCCTGGGCGTAAGGCATGGCGCCGGAATCGAACCACACGTCTATGAGGTCTGTCTCGCGGACCATCTTCTTTCCGCTGGCCGATACCAGGTAAATGGCATCTACATAAGGCCTGTGGAGGTCTATCCTGTTGTAATTCTCCAAGCTCATATTCTCCGGGGCAAAGCCCTTGTCCTTGAGTGGATTGGAGGGCATGATGCCGGCGGCGACGGCCTTTTCTATCTCCTGATAGAGTTCCTTGACAGAACCGATGCAAATCTCTTCCCTGCCGTCTTCCGTGCGCCAGATGGGCAGCGGAGTGCCCCAGTAGCGGGAACGGCTCAGGTTCCAGTCCTGGATATTTTCCAGCCACTGGCCAAAACGGCCGGTTCCGGTGGAAGCGGGCTTCCAGGTAATCTGCTGGTTCAAGGCCACCATCTGGTCCTTGACGGCCGATGCCTTGATGAACCAGCTGTCCAGCGGGTAGTACAGCACCGGGAGGTCTGTACGCCAGCTGTGCGGATAGCTGTGGACGTGCTTCTGCACCTTGAAGGCGCGGCCGTCGGCCTTCATCATTACGCAAAGGTCTATGTCCAGCGTGCCTTCTTCCTCCACATGCTCGAAGTATTGCTTGTAGCCGGCCTTCACATAGCGGCCGGAGTATTCCCTGTAGGAAGGGTCCACCGTGGCGGCATATGCCGGATCGATGTCTTCCAAGCGCATGAAACGGCCCTGGCGGTCCACCTGGGCCTGGGGGTTGCCGTCCTTGTCCAAGGGCATGATGGCGCCGATGCCGGCCGCCGCAGCCACACGCTTATCGTCTGCACCGAAGGTGGGGGCGATATGGACGATGCCCGTACCGTCGGAGGTGGTAACATAGTCTCCGGAGATGACGCGGAAAGCCTCCCCGTCCGGTTTGAACCAGGGAATGAGCTGGTGATAGCGCACTCCCACCAGTTCCGAGCCCTTCCAACTGCCGCCCAGCAGTTTCCAGGGAACCACTTTGTCCCCGGGCTGGTAAGTTTCTAAGGGTACGTTCTCTCCCTTGGGATTGAACCAGGCGCCCACCAGGTCCCTGGCCAGTACATAGATGGCCGGGGAAGCGGAATAGGGATTGAAGGACAGCACGCGGACGTACTCAATCTCCGGGCCCACGCACAGCGCGGTGTTGGAGGGAAGCGTCCAGGGCGTGGTGGTCCAGGCCAGGAAATACACCGGGAAGGAATACGTTCCGTACAGAGGCTGGGAAGCCCCGTCTTTGATTACCTCGAACTGGACGGTGGCCGTGGTATCAGACACGTCCTTGTAGCAGCCGGGCTGGTTGAGCTCGTGCGAGCTCAGGCCCGTGCCGTCCGTAGGGGAATAGGGCTGGATGGTATAGCCCTTATACAGCAGCCCCTTGTCGTAAATTTTCTTGAGGAGATACCAGAGGGTTTCGATATAGCGGTTGTCGTAGGTGATGTAAGGGTCTTCCATATCTACCCAGTAACCTACACGCTCGGTCATTGTAACCCACTCCCTGGTATATTTCATCACCTCCTTGCGGCAGGTGGCGTTATATTCTTCCACACTCACCTTGGTGCCGATATCGGCCTTGGTGATGCCCAGTTTCTTCTCTACGCCCAGTTCCACGGGCAGTCCGTGGGTGTCCCAGCCGGCGCGGCGGTTCACCTTGTACCCGGTCTGGGTTTTATAACGGCAGATGGCATCCTTGATGGAACGGGCCATCACGTGGTGGATGCCGGGCATGCCGTTGGCGCTGGGCGGACCTTCGAAGAAAATGAACTCAGGGGCTCCCTCACGCAACTCCAGCGAACGCTCAAAAGCACGCATCCGCTTCCACTGTTCCAGGACAGTGTTCCCACATTCGGTCAAATCCAGCCCCTTATATTCTTTGAATGTCATTTTTTTGTTAATTTTGTATCCTACAATAGTCCACAAAGGTAATAATTTATACTGATTTCAGCAAGCATGAACACTCTGGATATCGTTATCCTCATTCTCTTTATCCCAGGCATAGTCCGAGGCATGTCCAAAGGCCTTATCGAGCAGGCTATCACCCTGGTAGGCATTGTGTTAAGTGCATACCTTGCCTACAAATTCTCCGGGGCCGCCTGCAACTGGCTCAAGAATTACCTCACCGTTTCGGAGACCATCCTGAACGTCCTGGGTTTCGCCGTGGTGCTGGTGGGGGTGCTCCTGGTTGTCATGTTTGTGGCCAAACTGATTACCGCCGCCGTGGAAAAAGCCTCCCTGGGCTGGCTCAACAAGGTGTTGGGGCTGGCTTTCAGCATTAGCGTATCGGCCCTGGTCATAGGCCTTCTCATTATCCTGTTCGACACGGTGAATGTCAAGTTCTCCCTTGTAAAAAGCCCCGTATTGCAGGAATCCCTGCTCTACGGAGTTCTCAAAGACTTTGGGTATTTCGTATTCCCCTACCTCAAGGGCCTTCTCTCCGGCGCTTCCTGATTACCAAAGGTTTTTCTTGGACACGGTGGCTATAAAATCCTTCAGGTAGAAGGGCTCAAAGTACGCCAGATTCTCAAATTTTCCCTCCTCAAAGGCCTTCTGGGCCAGTTTTGCCATATCCTTTGCTATAGGAAACGCTTCCCGGAAAAGGGCATTGGGATGGCCGATGACATCCTTGCATTTGAGGGCTCCGTCCCCAAGGAAAAGGACCTTTCCCTTCTGAAGATATTCTGCAAAGGAATCCGGGCCGACAATCTTGGCTTCCACGGGCGTAAGCCGCTTTCCATCGGCCGAATAGACCGCCGTGTACACTTCCATGCGCCGCGCATCTATCATGGGGATGATGAAGGCGGGAGATTCTTCGCTGCGCTCAGAATGACAGGAAGCCACCAGAATGTCCAGCGTGCCTACGGACAGCAGGGGGATGCCGGCACCGAAGGCCAGGCCCTTGGCCGTGGATACGCCCACACGGAGACCGGTATAGGAACCGGGGCCGGAGCTCACGCACACCGCGTCACAGTCTTTGGATGTGAGATTCACCTGGTCCAGGACTTCTTTCACAAACGGGGCCGTGAGGGACGCCTGCATACGGGGTTCCGTGCACACGCGTTCACTGACAACGGCCCCGTCCCGGGCAAGCGCCACGGACAGGACCGATGTAGAAGTTTCAATCAGGAGGATATGGGCCATTACAGCTTTCTGCGCAGGTATTCCCTGATATCGTCGGCATTGCGCACCTGGGCTTCGTCGTCCACGCCGCCGTCCACAATGAACCATACCATGGGAAGGCTGCCGATACCGTAAGAAGTCACATAGGGAGACAGGGCGCCGCGGGTGTCACACACGTTCACCCACGGGAGCTTCTGGTTGCGCACAGCGGTGGCCCAGGCGGCCTTGTCGCTGTCCATGGACACGGCATACACCTCGAATCCCTTGGGGGCGAACTGCTCATAAATGGGCACCAGGGCGTCCAGGTTAAACATTTTCTGTTCGGCCGTGGCCTGCCAGAAATACACCATGGTCACCTTGCCCAGTTTCTCGGACAGTTTGATGCTCTTGCCGTCTATGCCCGGGAGGGAAATGTCAATGTAGCCTACTTCCTCGGCCCCCTGCAGACGGTTGTTCATCTCCATCACGGAAATGCGGCGCCGGGCCTCCTTCTCCAGGGCGCGGACATAGCGGGATTCCGGATATACGGTCTTGAGGGAATCGCAGACGGCCTGCATCATAATGCCGTCTGTGGGCTGGCTGAACACCTGGAAGGTGGGATTCACCTGCTGGAACAGCACGGGCACCACGGTAAGGGACTTGCTGTTGCCCAGGACATAGGCAATGCGGTCCCGGTAATAGCTGACGTAGCGGCGGCTCAACTGACTCTCCGGAGCGTTCTCACTGGCTACGATATTGTTCATGTCGGACATGAAGGAATTGTACTCCTGCTCCACCTTCTGCAGCTTCAGGGACTCTTCGGAACCTTCCACGGTATAGGCGCCCAGGGTATCCGTCTGCACCGTCACCTTGTCTCCCTGCTGGAGCAGGAGAGAGGCAATCTGACGGTCTCCGTAGAACAGATAGACAAATTCCGGCTGGGCCTTCTTGAGGTCCAGGGCATAGGAAAAATGGCCCTTGGCATCCGTCTTCACGGTGTCCAGCACCTGGAAGCGGTTCACGTCTAAAAGCTTCACGATAACCTGGCTGTCCGGGGTCTCGTGCAGGGTTCCTTCAATTTGGGTATTCTTGCCGCAGGCGGCGGCTATAACAAGCAGGGCGGCACCGGCTGCGAGCTTAAAGCTTCTCATACTCTTTCAGAATGTTTTGGGCAATACTTTTCATCTGCTCGGCCTCCAGCTGGAGCTTGGGCTTGCGGAAATCCATGTCTCCTTCCGTCTGGAGGGGCACCAGGTGGATGTGCGTGTGGGGCACTTCCATACCCAGCACGGCCACGCCTACTCTCTGGCAGGGAACGGCGTTCTTGAGGGCCACCGCCACCTTGCGGGCAAAGGCCCACAGGCCTTCGTAGGTTTTGGCGTCCAGGTGGAAGATATAATCGTCCTCCACATGTTTGGGAATAACCAGGGTATGGCCCTTGGCCAGCGGGGAAATGTCCAGGAAGGCGTAGAAATCTTCGTTTTCGGCGCACTTGTAGGACGGAATTTCGCCCTGGGCGATCTTGGTGAAAATGGTTGCCATAGTGTTTACAGGGAAATTTCCAGGATTTCGAACTTCATGATGCCGCTGGGCACCTTGGCCTCGACGGTTTCGCCCTTGCCGTGACCTATGAGGGCCTTGCCGATGGGCGTGGTGGCCGCCAGCAGCCCTTTGGTGAAATCGGCCTCGCTTTCGGGGACAATCTGGAAGTTCATCACCATCTTGTTGGCCAGGTTCTTCACCTTCACCTTGGAAAGGAGCTGCACGGTATCGGCCGACAATTTGCTCTCGTCAATGACGCGGGCGTTGGCCACCTTCTCCTTCAGGCGGGCAATCTTCACCTCCAGAAGACCCTGCGCATCGCGCGCGGCGTCGTATTCGGCATTCTCAGAGAGGTCTCCCTTTTCACGAGCTTCCGCAATGGCTGCGGAAATCACCGGCCTCTGGGCCAGTGCATCGGCCAGTTCCTGCTTAAGTTTGTCAAGCCCGGCCTGTGTCATCATTTCAATGGGCATATGTTTACTTTTACGATATTCAATCTTTCACTTCGTTGAACCCTCCACGTTACCCCTCCCAAAACCCCTCCCCTCGGGGGAGGGACTTATATACCCTTCGATTCAACCTTGCTTTGTCAAAAAATTAGCCGACGGCCTTGAGAAGCCGTCGAGCCGATGTTCTTAGTGCAAAGATAGCAAATATTTTGAAAACAAACCCCCTCTCCGTACAAATCTTTTGCTTTGTCACGCCAATGCCAGAATCTCTTCCTCGCCAAGCCCCGTGGCTTTGGAGATAATGTCAACAGCTACGCCTAAGTGCAGGAGCACGGCCAACTACATGGTTTGGATTTGCGCTACGGACAGACCGGTGAGAGAGGCAATGGTTTCCATTTCCATGCCCTTGTCTAACATGGCTTTGGCCACTTGAAGTTTACCTTCTTTTCTGCCTTCTTCTCTTCCTTTCTCTAAAACTGAAAGGACCGCCCCGGTAACCATAGGAATGCGGGAACTTGTAAAGCTGCGAAAGGGTAGATTCCACAAAGGCCGTAGAAGCCCCGAAAAAGGCCACCACCCACATCCAGAACACGGCGCCGGGCCCGCCATAGGCTATGGCCGTAGCCACGCCCACAATGTTGCCGGTTCCCACGCGGCTGGACAGCGCAATGCAGAACGCCTCAAAGGAGGAGATGCCATTGTTTCCCTGCTTTTTCCCCAAGAGGGAACGCAGCATAAGAGAGAACCGGCGCACCTGAACCAACCGCGTGCGCACGGAGAAATACACCCCCGCCACCAGCAGCAGTCCCACCAGGCCCGGATTCCAGACTATGTCATTAAGGGTGGAAACAATTTTCTCCATAACACAGCAGTTTATCCTGCAATAATTGTTCCTTTAACGCATTCAGCGAAGGGAACTTACGCTCGTCACGGATGCGACGGAGAAAACGCAGGCGCAAGGGCAGGCCATAAATATCCTCATCAAAATCCAGGATGTGCGTCTCAATGGTTCTCACCTTTCCGTCCACCGTGGGCCGGAGGCCGATATTGCACATTCCCCTGAACTGCCGGCCCGTCACCTCCACGGAAACGGCATACACGCCATTGCCCGGCACCAGTTTCAGAGGCTCGTACAGCTGCATGTTGGCCGTAGGGAAGCCTATGGTGCGGCCCAGCCGGTTCCCGGACACCACCACGCCATACAGCTCATAGTCGTATCCCAACATTTCGTTGGCTTCCTCAACCTTGCCTTCTTCCAGTGCCTTCCGTATCTGTGTAGAGGATATATAAGACGGAAGAGGGGTACTCTCCTGAAACCTGTGCCACCCTCGGCAACATAAGAGGGAGGGGCCCTTTAGGGAGGGGTCGGCGCAGCCGACGGTTTCAGGAGAGTATCCCTCTTCCGTCAACTGTGAACAGGTCTTCCTGTCCGCTCCTATCCGGTTGTCGTAACCCATCACCACCAGCGTGGCGCCGAAACTCTCCTGCAGGAGACGGAGGTATTCATCGGCCTTCAGGGCGGCAAACTCCCGGGTGAACGGGAGCACCTCCACGCGGTCTATGCCGGCGGAGAGCAGCCGCTCCTTCTTTTCCTCAACGGACGAGAGCAGCCTGAAATCCCGGGCGTCCTGCTGCAACACCGTTCGCGGATGCGGCCAAAACGTGACAACAATGGTCTCCTCTCCCCTTTCACGGGCAGAGGAGACCACGGTCTCCAATACATGACGATGGCCCAGATGGACCCCGTCAAAGAATCCTGTAGTTACTACAGCCACTTCACGCACTCAAAGCTCTGGCGGTGGGCCAGGAGCGGATTCTTGGCAAAGACACGCGCGCCCACCTGGTAAGCACCGGTCTTCTCCGGCATCATGCTCACCTCGTACTGGGCCACACCGTCCTTGGATTCCACCACCTTGGCTTCCTGCACCTCTACAATGTGCAGTTTGCCATGGACGTCCGTCTGGGCGAACACCATTTCCACCCCCACTTCCTCGGGAGACAAGGAGCCCAACTGGAGCTGCACCTGAGCGTGGAAAGGAGTGGACAGGGACAGGTCGTATGTGGTAGCGGGCTCCGTACTGGCAATCTGGCGCACGTTCTCCCACTCACGGCGTACCCGGTTCTTCCAGGCAGCCAGCTCGCGGGCCTTGGCAAAGTCATTGTCCTTCATGCTCTGGCCATCCTTGGACTGAGGCAGGTAGTACTGGTTGATATAGTCCGTGAGCATACGGTTGGTGGTGAAGTCGCAGGCCACCTTGGCAATGGTATTCTTGATGTAGCCAATCCACTCGGAGCTGCGGCCCGTAGTGCGGTCCACATTGTAATATGCGGGAGCGATGTCGTTCTCCAGAATCTGGTAGATGGTGGCGGCATCCAGCTCGTTCTGGAAATTGTCATCCTCATAAGCCTGTTCGATGGGAAGGGCCCAGCCGGCGCCTTCCTTGTAGCCTTCCACCCACCAGCCGTCCAGCACGGAGAAGTGCATGGTGCCGTTCATGGCAGCCTTTTCACCGGAAGTACCGGAGGCCTCCTGCGGACGGGTAGGATTGTTCATCCACACATCCACGCCCTGCACCATACGCTTGGCCAGCGTGATGTCATAACCAGGTACAAACACAATCTTGCCGATGAAACGGGGGTCCTTGGAGATATCCACAATCTGCTTGATGAGGTCCTGCCCTGCCTTGTCGGCCGGATGGGCCTTGCCGGCAAAGAGGAACTGCACGGGCTGGGCGGGATTGTTCACAATCTTGTCCAGGCGGTCCAGGTCCCGGAACAGCAGCGTGGCGCGCTTGTACGTGGCAAAGCGGCGGGCGAAGCCGATGGTGAGCACATCGTCCCTCAGGTTCTCCAGGATGGTCACAATCTGGGACGGGCTGTAGTGGTTGCTGATATTCTTGTCCTGCAGACGCTCGCGAAGGAAGGCTATCAACTTGGCTTTCAGCTCCTTCTTAACAGCCCACACTTCCTTGTCGGGCACCTCATAGATGCCCTCGAAGCAGGACTTGTCGTAATGGTGGGTGGCAAACTCTGGGCCGAACACGCGGGCGTGTACGGGCTTCCACTCGGGGGCGCACCAGGTGGGATAATGGACACCGTTGGTCACATAGCTCACGAACAGTTCCTCGGGGAGGTAACCCGGGTACATATGGGCGAAGATCTCCTGGGAAACCTTGCCGTGCAGCATGGAAACACCGTTCACATTCTGCGAGATATTGGCGGCGAGGTTGCTCATGGAGAACTTCTCGTCCGGATCCAGCGGATTGTCCTTACCCAGGGACATGAGGGTTTCCCAGTCAATCTTCAGACGCTGGTGATAATGGCCGATGTACTGGCGCAGGAGGGGTTCATCAAAAGCGTCGTGACCGGCGGGAACCGGCGTATGGGTGGTGAACAGGGAGCTGGCCCGCACCACTTCCAGGGCCTCGGAGAAGTCCAGGTTATCCTTTTCAATGTACTCTTTCAAGCGCTCCAGGCCGATGAAAGCGGCATGGCCTTCGTTGCAGTGATAGACCTGGGGATTCAGGCCCAGCTTGCGCAGGGCGCGGATACCGCCCACACCCAGCAGGAGTTCCTGCTTGAGGCGGTTTTCCCAGTTGCCGCCGTAAAGATGATAAGTGACCTCGCGGTCTTCCGGAATGTTGGCTTCGTAGTCCGTGTCCATGAGGAAAAGGTCTGTACGGCCCACCTCTACCTTCCACAGGCGGGCGGTGATGTTGCGGCCGGGGAAAGCCACGGAAGTGGTGACCCAGTTGCCGTCCTTGTCCAACACGGGCACGGCAGGAATCTTGGTGAAGTCCTGGGCGTCATACCCGGCCACCTGGTACCCCTGGGCGCTGAGCACCTGGTTGAAGTAGCCGTAGCGGTACAACAACCCCACAGCCACCAGGTTGGTGTTCATGTCGGAGCTTTCCTTGAGGTAGTCGCCGGCCAGGATACCCAGGCCGCCGGAGTAAATCTTCAGGGAAGTGTCCAGGCCGTATTCCATGCAGAAATAGGCGATGGAAGGGTCCTTGCGCAGGGCCTTCGCGGCCATGTAGGTATCAAACTCGTCCAGCACGCCCTTCATGCGGGAGAGGAAGTCTTTGTCTTCGGAAAGCTGTTGGAAACGCTTGATACTCACGGTATCCAGCACCACCAAAGGGTTGTGGCCGCTCTTGTGCCACACTTCGGGGTCTATGGATTTGAACAAATCTTTGGCGCTCTCATTCCAGCACCACCAAAGGTTCTTGGAGAGTTTCTCCAGGCGGGAGAGTTTCTCGGGAAGGTGTCGGGTTACCAGGATGCTTCTCCAGCTGGGGTTGGTAACGTCGGCTTTAAAATATTGCATAGTCTTCTTTTGGGATTTGTAGGAATCTATCTGGTCCTGCACCTTGGCAAGGGCTATGGAATAGGCTTCCTGATAATACACTATCTGATTGGTCCAGAGGGCAATCTGAGCCACTTCCCGGGCATTTTCCCGGTAAATGTTGCGCTGGTCCAGCTCCAGTCCGGCTACTTCCCGGATGCGGGCTGCCACGCCGTCCACTACTTCGTCGTAATTGTTGTCGTCCCGGTCCAGGACCGTGATGCCGGGATGCTGCCCTTTGTAGTGGGAACGCACCCACATGCCAAAACCGGCCAGGGTGGTGGTAAGGGTGGGTACCCGGAAGGCCAGGGCCTCCAGCGGGGTGTACCCCCAGGGTTCATAATAAGAGGGGAACAGGGCCAGGTCCAGACCGCACAGGAGGTCGTAATACGGCATGTTGAACACACCGTCGTCCCCGTTCAGGTAGGAAGGGATGAAATACACCTTCACCTTGTCTCCCAGGGAGTTGGCAAAGCCCAGCTCGCGAAGGCGTCCGGTTATCGTGTCATACTCGGCATTCATCAGGTAATGCGAAGTCTGGGTCTGGTAGGCGGGATTCCCGTCCCCGGAGAGTTTGGCCACCAGTTCCTTGTCCGGGCCGTGATGGCCGGAGGGAATCATGATGAAGGCCTGGATGCTGCGTCCCTCGTAACCGGAGTTATTCAGTTTGTTAAGGGCGTCAATGAATACGTCGATTCCCTTGTTGCGGTATTCATATCGGCCTCCTATGCCTATGAAAACGGCATTGGAAGGGACTTCTTCCCCGCTCATGGCCGATGCCACCTTCACCAGGCGGTCCCGGGCGGCGTCATGCAACCGGATATATTCCTCGTCCGAGGCGGGCGTAAAGCTGTTCTCGAAACCGTTGGGAGTCACCACATCCACGGGGCGTCCCAGGAACTGGGCGCACTCCTTGGCGGTAATCTCGCTCACGGTGGTGAAGGCATCGGCATTCTGGGCCGATTTCTTCTCTAAGGAATAGATGGCCGTTACGTTGAAGCGACGGGCCATCTCATCTCCGTCGTACTGCCCGATATGGTTGTACAGGGGCAGGTTGTTGCCGGCGAGGCAACGCCCCATCATGGTGGCGTGGGTGGTGAAAACCGTGGCCACAGGAATCCGGGACGCCTTCAAATGCAGGACACCGGCGCCCGTCTGCCATTCGTGGAACTGGGCCACCACGTTCTCTCCTCCTTTGAGGTTATACTCCCAGAAACTCTGGATAACGCGGCCGGCGGCAATGCCGAACACGGCCGATTCCTTGTAATCCCAGTTGCCCGAAATGGAGTCCACTCCATAAACTTCCCACAACTTGCCCAGAATCTCGTCGGCCAGCGGGAGCATGGACTTGTAATCTACCAGAATAGCCACCGGCTTTCCGGGAATATTCCAACGGCCCACCCTCAGGCGTAAGCCCTCAGATAGGGCCTGAGCCTTCCAGGAACGGTACAGCATAGGGTCTTCCAGGAAGTCCGGGTTGCCGGAGCGGTGCATCCACACATCGGGGCCGATGAAAATGTGCCTCCGTCCCAGCTCGGACTGCAGATGAAGCGCCTTGGTGGCAATTACGGTATAAATACCGCCCACCTTGTTACACACTTCCCAACTAACTTCAAACAGGTAATCGGCCTGCAACAATGCATCTTTCTTCTTTGCCATCGGCCTACTTCTTCTTCGCTACTGTCTTACGCACAGCCTTCTTCAACTCTTCCCGGGCGGTTTCCTTTACGTCCAGGGCTGCCCGCTTCTCGTCCAGGCGGATCTGGAAGTCCGATATCACGTTCATATAGTTGATGAAAGCCTCGTAGGGGGTGTCGTACGGGTTGAAATACTTGTGTACCTCTCCGTCAGAGAAAAACTTGGTGCACATATAATAGAAGTGGTCGCTTTCCTGCAGGTGGCCGAAATCGTTCCACAGGTCCGGATCGTTCACTATGGAAAGCTTCTCCGTCATGGCGTACACCTTCTTGAAGGCCTCGCTCTGGAGCTCGTTGCCCAACCAGGCGGTGACGTCGCGCTCTTCGTCGGCCCAGGAGATGGCATCCTCCACGGCGATATCCGAGACGGGTTTGTACTTCTTCACTATCTCTGCGGGAGTGGCGAAGCCGAAGGTTCCGTCGGCAAGGACTGCGCCCGGAAGGGCCTTCATGAAGGCAAAGATGCCGCTTCCCTCGCTCTGGTGCTCTCCAAAGGTTTCATAATCCATGAACAGGTTCACGATGTCCCCTTCCTTGGCGCTTTCCTTCATCCAGTCCACATACTTCTGGGCGGTGAGGGGCCACATGTTCCATCCCTTGTTGGAGAAACGGAAGGCGATGTCGTCGGAGAGGGAGTAGTTGCGGAGGAGGAGCTTCAGCTTGGGCTGGGTTTCCCCGGTGTACACGTAGTTGGGGCTCTGCCAGCCCATGATATGGCGGGCGCCCTCGGTGAGCATGGTCTTGTAGCCCATGTCATACACCATTTCGCCTATGCCGTTGGAATAGATGAGCTCCGTGTTGCGGAAGGTGACGGGCTTCACGCCGAAAAGCTCCTCGATGAGGGCGGCGTGCTTCTGTACCTGGTGGCGGAACTCACTCTCGGAGACCAGGGAGGCCAGCGAGTGGTAGTACGTCTCGGCCAGGAACTCCACCTTGCCGGTGGCGGCGAGGGCCTTGAAACTCTCAATCACCTCCGGGGCAAAGCGCTGGAACTGCTCCAGGGCGCTGCCGGAGATGGAATAGGCAATCTTGAACTTGCCCTTGTACTGGCCGATGAGCTCCAGCATGAGCCGGTTCATCGGGAGGTAGCACTTCTGGGCTACGCGGCGCAGGATGGTCCGGTTGGCAAAGTCGTCATAATAGTGGGAATCCTTGCCGATATCGAAGAATCTGTACAG
>CAJOLS010000036.1 GCA_905235535.1 uncultured Bacteroidales bacterium | reverse complement strand
GGAGTGCAAGGAACTCCTCCTGCTGTTGGAGAAGGGGTATGAAGGGGCATACAGGCTCTTCGTGGTGGAGGATGGCGCCGTGCAGGAGATCCCCGGTCACGCCGGGGATGATGGAGCGGCTAACGTTGGCGGTCATGTCGGGGATGACGGAACGGGGCTGATGTCCGTCATGGCCGGCTCCGACCGGCCATCTCCGCGTTTTCTCTTCGAGCCGGGGAAGGCGCTCCTCAAGGCCGGGGCTTTCGACTGGCCCTGCACCCGCTTCGGCCTCACTAAGCTGGGCCGGCACACGCATCTGTACATCTCGGAAACGCCTGTTCCAGAGGAACTAAGACATTTCGGAAAGGTTTTTCGCATCTTGGAATCGGCCCCCTTGGACAAGCGGAGCATCAAGGCCTTCGGGCAGCGCTATCCGCAGGCGGACGTGACGGCGCGGAACATCCCCCTCACCTCCGATGCCCTTCGCACCAAGCTCGGCGTCCGTTCCGGCGGCAACGTCCACCTTTTCGGCATCAAGGCCGATGCCCTGCAGGGAAATCAACTCATAGCCTGTCGCGGAGAGTGAAATTCTTTTTGATCGCCCGGTGTACCGACAGGCATCTGATTGCGATGGCGCAGATGCTGGTACCGGAAACGGCAAAATTTTGCATAAATATCAAGGTTTTTTCTTGTTTTCCCTGAAAAATTTTACTAAATTTGCGGGGCTATGAAAAAGAGTATAGATTCGTTGCTCGCGCAACTGGGCAACATTCCATTTGAGGTGTCGGTGCTGAAGTCGTTGTTGTCACGGCACCGGGCGCCTCAGGAATCTGTCCTATATCTGGAACGGCAGGGAAAGATTGTTCGTCTGAAGAGAGGCTTGTACGTTGTCAATCCGGAAATCAGCCATCTGCCGTATGCTGAATTTCTCATCGCCAACCATCTGTATGGGCCGTCCTATGTTTCCATGTATGCGGCTTTGAGGTATTACGGGCTTATCCCTGAGCGGGTGAATCTGGTGGATTCAATGACTACGGGGCGGAGCAGGGAATACCGGAACGAGGTCGGTGTTTTCCGTTATACAACTTGCCGGCACGATTACTACTCTGTCGGGACACACATGGAAAGCAGTTCTGACGGCGGATTTGTCATAGCCGGTCCGGAGAAAGCCTTGTGCGACCTGATTGTGTCGACGGCGAATTTGAATCTCCGTTATATGAACGAAACGCTTGCCTATTTGGAAGAAGACATGCGTATCGACCTGGACCATGTCCGTGAGATGGATGCGTCGGTTTTTCGGGAATGCCTTCCTTATTGCAAGAAGAAAGCCATGATAGAAAACATCATCAAGTTTATCAAGGAATGAATATCTACGACGAAATGCTGGAGACCTATGCCGCCGGTGGCGACAAGGTGAGATTACAGAATGCCAAATATGAGGTGGCACAGCAGATTACGCTCGCCGGACTCAGGCGAGGCGGTTTCTTTGACAAGGCAGCCTTCTACGGAGGAACCTGCCTGAGGCTCTTTCACGGGCTTCGGCGTTTCTCAGAAGATATGGATTTCACCTTGCTCGCCAGCAATCCGGACTTCAACTTCGAGAATTATTTCCAGCCCATCATAGAGGAGTTTTGCAGTGTAGGACGCCGGGTAGAAATCAAGAAGAAAGACAAACGCACTTTCGGCAAGGTTGAATCGGCCTTTCTCAAAGATACGACTGATGTTTATAACCTGACCTTTCAGACGGAGAAAACAATAAAGGTGAAGATAGAAGCTGATACGCAGCCCCCGACATTTTTCTCTACAGAGCAGTTGAGCCTGTCCATGCCTTATCCTTTTTTCGTCCGCTGTGTTACGCTGCCTGACCTTTTTGCAGGCAAGATGCACGCGCTTGTATTTCGTAACAGGAAATCGAGGGTGAAGGGGCGTGACTGGTTCGACTTCGACTGGTATGTGAGCCATGGAATCAAACTTGATTTCCGGCACTTGCAAAGGCGGATTCTGGACTTTAACGGGCAGGAAGTGACCCGGGAAGAATTTCAGGCACTTCTCAGGGAAAGGCTTGCCTCGGTCAACATCAACGATGTCAAAGATGATGTGGTCCGTTTTGTGGACGATCCGCGTGTCCTGGATTTCTGGAGCAACGAATACTTCCTGCAACAGGCCGATAAGATTATCTACGCTTAGATAATCCCCATCCTGTCGATGGCGGCGAGGAGTTCGGAGACGGAGCGCACGTTCAGTTTGGCGAAGATGCGCTGCTTGTGGTTCTTGATGGTGTTGACGCTCAGGAACATCCTGTCGGCAATCTCGCTGTTGGAAAGGCCTTCGCGGCAGTAGCGGATGACCTCCATCTCGCGCTCTGTCAGGCCGCTCTCCTTCGCCCTTTGCCGACGCACCCGGACGAGGGTGGCCAGGTATTCGCCCACTTCCGCCGCCACCTCCTCCTTGTCGGCAAAGGCCTCCCGGCACCAGGCGGAGAGAGGGCACTCCGGGCATTTGGGATTGCGGGCCGTGCAGATGTAGCGGCCGTGGAGGATGAGCCAGTGATGGGCGATGGGGCGTTGGGCGGCGGGAATGTGCCGCTCCAGGTCCAGCTCGACGGCGCGGGGGGTGGAACCGTCCGAGAGTCCCAGGCGGTGCGCCACCCTGAACACGTGGGTATCTACGGCAATCACGGGCTGGTCATACACGATGGAGGCAATCACGTTGGCGGTTTTCCGGCCCACGCCCGGCAGCTTCATCAATTCGTCGATATCGGAAGGAACGGTGCCGCTATAATCGGCCAGGAGCATCTGCGCCATGGCAATGAGGTGCCGCGCCTTGGCATTGGGGTAGGATACGCTCTTCACAAACGGATAAACCTGGTCGAAAGATGCGGCCGCCAGCGCCTCCGGGGTGGGAAAAGCCTCAAACAGCGGCGGCGTAACCAGATTCACCCGCTTGTCCGTACACTGGGCCGACAGAATCACGGCCACCAGCAGCTGGAAGGGATTGGTGTAATGCAGCTCGCTCTGTACGGCGGGCTGGTTCTGCGCAAACCAGCCTATGATGGAATGGAATCGTTCTTTTCTGGTCATAACTCCGTAAAGATAAGGATTATTTCCGGTCTAAAGCACAAAATTATGCTTTTAGTGCCCAAACTGTGCTTTAGGCGGGGGTGAGAGGTTGGGGTAAAGCACGGTAGTGGGCACAGAAGGCCGAAAGTGTGCTTTAGGCGGGGGGAAAAAAATTATAACTCCACGTCTATCCCTTCGTCCACTACCTCCGTGCAGCGTTCGTTCTTGCAGTTGAACACGCGGCCGGGGTACTTCTCGTAGATGTAGCGGTTGTGGGTGACCATGACGATGGCCGTGCCCTCCGCATTGAGCCTCTGGAGGAGCTGGAGAATCTCGTCGGCCGTTTCTCCGTCCAGGTTGCCGGTGGGTTCGTCGGCCAGGATGACGCGGGGCTTGTTCAGGAGGGCGCGGGCGATGGCGATGCGCTGCTGCTCGCCTCCGGAGAGCTGGTGCGGCATCTTGTGAGCCTTGGTGCCCATGCCCACGGCTTTCAAAACCTCCGTAATGCGCTGGCCCATTTCCCGCTTGTCTTTCCAGCCCGTGGCGCGGAGGACAAACTCCAGGTTGTCTTCCACGGAGCGGTCTGTGATCAGCTGGAAATCCTGGAACACCACCCCTATCCGGCGCCTGAGGAACGGGATGTCCCGGCTGTGGAGGCTGGTGAGGTTGAACCCGCAGGCCGATGCTTCCGTGCAGGAACCCACCGGATTTTCCGCTATTGCGGTGCGGATGATGGACGTTTTGCCGGAGCCCACCTTGCCCACGATGTACACCAGGTCTCCCGGCATGACATCCATGTTGAGGCCGTACAGGACTACGGCTTCCCCGTTCAGGATGTCGGCGTCTTTGAAATGGATGAGAGGTTGTGCCATAAAAAGTCAAATTCGCACAAATATAATTAGATTTTTTCGTAAATTTGTGAAAATATGGAAAACATGAAAAGAGTAACTGTTTCGCTGGTTGCGGCCCTCCTTGTAGTTCAGGGCTTAGATGCACAGAACCTGCAGAAAGCCGGTGAGTTATATAAGAAAGGTTTTTATGCCGAGTCCTTGGAAGAAGTGGAAAAGGGAGACGGAAGGGCCCTCCAGGCAGGACGTGTCACCAAGGGAGACGTGGAAGCCATCCGCACTCTGGCGCTGCTCCAGTTAAAGGCCGATGGGGCCGAGCAGAAGGCCGAAGGCTTTGTAAAACAGTTCCACGAGCACATCCAGGTGCCCCAGGTGCGCTTCCTGTGGGCGCAGAACTTGTTTGACCGCCAGGAATACGAAAAAGCCGTGGAGCTGCTTTTGCAGATTAACCCCAAACGCCTCAGGGAAGACCAGAGGGCCGAATACCAGTACAAGCTGGGCTATAGTGCGTACAGCTACGGAGACTGGGACCAGGCCAAAAAGACCCTGCCCCTGGCCACTAAACCCTATTCGGA
Source organism: uncultured Bacteroidales bacterium (assembly GCA_905235535.1). Classification (GTDB taxonomy): domain Bacteria; phylum Bacteroidota; class Bacteroidia; order Bacteroidales; family UBA932; genus Cryptobacteroides. Next base: position 21,454 of record CAJOLS010000036.1, on the reverse strand, counting down.
CTATACCGCCCCGTCCTGCTTTACGCTGGGCTATATATACTATGCCCAGAGCCAGTTCGGGGATGCCGAAAAGTGGTTCGCCCAGTGCCAGAACGATTTCCGCTTCCGGGAACCCGCCCGGTTCTACATCCTGGAATGCCGCTTCAATGCCAAGGACTACGACTATGTGACAAGGAACGGGGAAGAGCTCCTGGGCAACGTCTCCGAAGACCGCAAATCCCGCGTGGGCCGCATCCTGAGCGAGAGTTTCCTGGTGAAAGGGGACGTGGACAAGGCCAAGGAATACTACCAGGAAAGCCTGGACGGGGAAAAGCAGACCCGGAGCGACTATTTCCGCGCCGGAGAAATAGCCTACCTCTCCAGCGACTGGCAGGGTGCCGTGGAAAACTTCGGAAAAATGGGAGACAAGGCCGATTCCCTGGGCCAGATAGCCAATTACCAGACGGGCTTCAGCTACATCCAGCTGCACAACAAAGTGGCGGCCATGGAAGCCTTCAAGGAAGCATCGGCCCAGCGCTATCAGGAGGATATCCAGGAAGATGCCTTCTACAATTACGCCAAGCTGGCCTTCGACCTGGGCAAGGACACCCAGCCTTTCGCGCAGTACCTCAAGAGATACAACAAACGCAACGACGCCATCTATTCCTATATGGCCATGGCGGCCCTTGTGAGCCACGACTACGAGGCCGCGGTAGATGCCTACGACCATATTGACGAGCTGGACAGCCGCATGAAGTCCAACTACATGAAGGCGTATTTCCTGCGGGCCCGGGAACTGATGGAAGCGGGCTCCTGGCGCCTGGCCGCGCCGCTTCTGAAATCGGCCTCCTACTATAGCCCCAAGCGGGACGGCTTCAACCAGCTATGCCGCTATTACCTGGCCGAATGCCTGTACAGGGACGGAAGGTGGGCCGAAGCCCGCGCAGAACTCCAGGACCTGAACAACCTCCAGGCCCTGTACCGCCGTCCGGAAGGGAACCTGATCCCCTACCAGCTGGCCTATACCTATTTCAAGGAAGCCAATTACGAGCAGGCGCTCAAGTGGTTCAGGCAGTACACCCAGAGCGGGAATCCCCAGATGGGGGCCGATGCCCTCACGCGCGTGGCAGACTGCCACTTCTTCGCAGCTGACTACCAGACCGCCCTGGACACCTATGAAAAACAGCTGAGCCAGTATCCGGAGCGGGGCAACCTGTATCCCCGCTACCGTGCCGGCGTGGCCAGCGGCCTTCTGGACCGCAACCGCCGCAAAATCTCCATCCTGGAGCCGGCGCTGGAGACATCGGCCCAAACCCCTTATTACGGGGAATGCCTGTACGAACTGGGCCGCGCCTATGTGGCCGTGAAGGAGGTGGAAAGCGCTGTCAGCACCTTCAAAACCCTCCACAGCCGCACCCAGGACCCTTCCCTGAAAGACCGCAGCCTGTTGGAGCTGGGCATGATTGAACGCAACGCCGGGCACAGTGCCCAGGCCCTGGACTATTACAAGCAGGTGGTTGCGCGCGGGGGAGAGTTCCGCGAAGACGCCCTCCTGGCCATCGAGGCCATCTACCGCACCAGCAAAGACCCGGACGGCTACCTGGCGTATGTGAACAGCTTGGGAACCGCCGCCGGGCGCACGGAAGAGCAGAAGGAAGACGTGTATTTCTCCAGCGCAGAGCAGATCTTCCTCTCCGGAGACTATGCCAAGGCCGCCGCCACCCTCCAGACCTATCTGGAGCGTTATCCGGAAGCCGCCTATGCCGCCAAGGCAGATTTCTATCTGGCCGAATGCCACCGCGAAACCGGCAACAAGGAGCAGGCCATGGACTATTACAAGAAGGCCCGCGAGGCCGGGTTGGAAGGGGCGCTGGCAGAATCGGCCCTGCTGCACATGGCCACGCTCAATTATGAGACAGGCCGGTACGATGCCGCCTACGCCGCCTACGACCAGCTGCGGGAAAGCGCCCGGCTGGAAGCCAACCGTCACACCGCCCTGGTGGGCCAGATGCGCAGTGCGTACCGCGCCCGTATGTGGGACGACGCCATCGTGGATGCCGGAACGGTGCTGAATACCTTCAAGGACGCCCCCCTGGTGCGTGAAGCCCGCTATGTGAAGGCCAAGAGCCTCCTTAGCTGCAGCCGCCGCGAAGAGGCCTTCAAGGAGTTCAGGGAACTCTCCGGGGAGCCCTCTACGGACGAAGGCGCAGAGGCTGCATACCTCATTATAGAAGACCTTTACAACCGCGCCCAGTTCGGAAGCATCCAGGGCAAGGTGTACGACTTCTCCGAGAAGGCCGGCGGGCAGAACTACTGGCTGGCCAAGGCCTTCATCGTGCTGGGAGACAGCTTTGCAGACCAGGGCAATACCGCCCAGGCCAAGGCCACCTTCGAGAGCATACGGGACGGCTATACCTCCCAGGGGCCGCAGGACGATGTCCTGGACCAGGTGAACCTCCGTCTGAGTAAACTGAATTAGCCATGAAGAAAGTACTTGTCATATTTGCCCTGCTGGTTGGTGCAGCGGCCGGCGCCCAGAACCTGAATCCCGTGGTGGAGGTGACCAACGTCTATGCCCGGGAAGCCACCGGAATCGAAAAACCGGAGCAGCTGCTGCCCCTGCCGGATTCCGTGTTCAAGTTCAACCTGGATTTTGACTACAGCGTCAAAAGCACGCCCTACAAGGGAGCCTACGAGTTCAATCCGTACCTGGTGCAGATGAGGCCGTCGGCCCGCCTGTCCCGGGAGCACACCTTCTATCTTAACGCCGGAGCGGGATACCGCATGCACCCGGAGGTGGACGTGGTGTGGAACCCTGTGAGAAAAGACAATTTCCGCGTTAATCTGTATGCCGCCCACCGCTCCTACATGGGCCATTTCCGGAATATCACCCTGCAGGGGAACGGGGACGGAGAGTCCTGGCTGTGGGACAAGACCATGAAGGCCGAAGGGGGAGTGAACGCCCGCACACAGGCCGGAGCGGATTTCCTCTATGCGTACAAGGGCGGCCAGCTTACGGCAGACCTCCAGTATGCCAACGTACTGGCCACGGACTTCTTCCTGGCCGACGAACCCCGCACCCTGGCCCATCACAAGGGGCAGGGACTGTTCCGCATACAGAGCAATCCCGGCACCCGTTTCCTCTATGACATCGGCACCCGCATAGCCTATCTGAGCTATACCGGGGAAAAGGAATTCCATACCGTCACGGATGCCTCCGTGGGCGTTCGTGCCGGCCGCAACAACAACTTCCGGCTGGCCCTCGGGGCAGAAACCGTGGGCTTCGGGGAAGGAGAATCGGCCTTTAAACTGGAAGTGGCCCCGCACTATGCCATCAATACCAAGCGCCTGAACCTGGACCTGGGCGTCAAGTATTCCTATGTGACCCAGGGAGACAAGTCCTATGCCTTCAAGGGCGGCATCCTGTTCCCGGACGTGCATTTCTCCCTGAGGCTGGCAGACGCCGCCGTGCTGCAGGCGTCGGCCACCGGCGGGGACAAACTCCACACCTACGACAGCCTGCTGGAAGACAATCCCTTCCTGGGCGCCTTTGCCTGGAGCCGGGACGTGACGGTGAACCGCGTACACGTGATGGTCGGCCTTCGCGGCAGCGTGGCCGCCCGCTTCTCCTACGATGTCCGCGCGGGCTACAAATGGCTGGACAACGCCTATGGCTGGAGCTATATGGATGCGTCGGCCCCGGGCCCCGTGGAGATGGTTCCCACCATGGTGTACGTGAGTCCGCTCCATACCACCTATGTACAGGCCACCCTGGGCTGGAATTCGCCTTCCTGGGATATCCAGGCATATGCCAACTACTCCCATACACCCATGCCCAATCTGGAGACGGAGGTGGAAAAACACGTGTTTGCCCCGGCCCTTTTCAACGGCAGCGGCCACATCTTCTACAAATGGGCAGACCGCATCAAGGTGGGTGTTACCGTGGAGGCCCGGAGCAAACTGAGGAACCTCAGGCCCGTCCCCGGCTATCAGGATCTGGGATTTTATGCCGAATACACCTTTGGCCGCAAGATGGCCGTGTGGGTGAAGGCCGGCAATCTGCTTAACCAGACCATCCAGCGGATTCCCTTCCACGCAGAGGCCGGAATTTACGGCTCTGCCGGCGTGAAACTGGTGCTGTAGCGGTGTTGTATAATTCAGGGATTTTTCGTATTTTTGCATGTTTATAGAAATTAAGGAAAAACATGATAGAAAACGAAGAAGCCCGCATCGCAGAAGAGCAGTATTCTGCCAGTAGCATCCAGGTCCTGGAGGGCCTGGAGGCCGTAAGAAAGCGCCCCTCCATGTACATCGGAGACATTGGAGAAAGGGGCCTTCACCACCTGGTATATGAAGTCGTAGACAACTGTATAGACGAAGCCATGGCCGGCTATTGCACGGACGTGGACGTCAAAATCCTGGAAGACAACTCCGTCAGCGTACGGGACAACGGCCGTGGCATCCCCACCGGCATGCACGAAAAAGAGCACCGCAGCGCCCTGGAAGTGGTTCTGACGGTCCTCCACGCCGGCGGTAAGTTTGACAAGAACAGCTACAAGGTGTCCGGCGGCCTGCACGGCGTGGGCGTCTCCTGCGTCAACGCCCTGTCGGATCTTCTCATTGCAGAGATTCACCGCGAGGGCAAAGTGTTTGTACAGAAGTACTCCAAGGGCAAGCCCCTCACGGACGTTCAGGTAGTGGGCACCGCCACGGATACCGGTACCACCATCACCTTCCATCCGGACGCCACCATCTTCACCCAGACCACCGTTTACAAATACGATACCCTGGCCAGCCGCCTGAGGGAACTGGCATACCTGAACAAGGGCATCCGCATCACCCTCACGGACCTTCGTGAAAAGGTGGACGAGTTCATTACGGCCGAAGACGGGGAGCGCAAGGCCACCGGCAACCAGGTGTACCGTTCGGAGGTATTCTACAGCCAGCAGGGCCTGAAGGAATTCATAGACTACCTGGACGCCGGAGAGGAAAAACTGGTTCCGGACGCCATCTGCGTGAATACGGACAAGATCATCCCCATAGACATCGCCCTCCAGTACAACACCGGCTTCCGCGAAAGAATCTATTCCTACGTCAACAACATCCACACCATAGAAGGCGGCACCCACCTGCAGGGCTTCAAAATGGGCCTGTCCCGTTCCCTGAAGAACTATGCAGAGAAAAACAACCTCCTGGCCAAGTTCAAGGGAGAACTGAGCCCCGAAGACTTCCGCGAGGGCCTTACCGCCGTCATTTCCGTCAAGGTGGCAGAACCCCAGTTCGAAGGCCAGACCAAGACCAAGCTGGGCAACCCGGAGGCCACATCGGCCGTATCCCAGGCCACTGCCGCAGCCATGGACCAGTACCTGGAGGAACACCCCAAGGAAGCCAAGACCATTGTGGAGAAGGTTGTGCTGGCCGCCACGGCCCGCGCCGCCGCCCGCAAGGCCCGGGAAATGGTGCAGAGAAAATCCCCTATGGGCGGCGCCGGCATGCCCGGCAAACTGGCCGACTGCAGTGACCACGACCCGGAGAAGTGCGAACTTTTCCTGGTGGAGGGAGACTCTGCAGGCGGTACCGCCAAGCAGGGCAGGGACCGCCGCATCCAGGCCATCCTGCCGCTCCGCGGTAAAATCCTGAACGTGGAAAAAGCCGCCCAGGACCGCGCTTTCGAGAGCCAGGAAGTAAGAAACATCTACACCGCCCTGGGCGTTACCGTGGCCCAGGAAGACGAATCCGGAGAGAAGCACATGGACCTGAGCAAGCTCCGTTACCACAAGGTGATTATCATGACGGATGCCGATGTGGACGGCTCCCACATCGCCTGCCTCATCCTCACCTTCTTCTTCCGCTATATGTTCGACCTCATCAAGAACGGTTACGTGTACCTGGCCACTCCGCCGCTTTACCTGGTAAAGAAAGGCAAGGAGGAGCGTTACTGCTGGACAGACGCCCAGCGGGAAGCCGCCACCGCCGAACTGGGCAAGGGAAGTGACAAGGGGGTAACCGTGCAGCGTTACAAAGGTCTGGGTGAAATGAGCGACGAGCAGCTTTGGGAAACCACCATGGATCCCTCCCGCCGCGTCCTCCGCCAGATTACCATAGAGAATGCGGCTGAAGCCGAACGAACTTTCTCCATGCTCATGGGAGACGACGTCCCGCCGCGCCGCGCCTTCATCGAAGAAAACGCGCACTATGCAAATATCGACGCCTAAGTTGCCCAAACGGTTCATACCGCTGGTGATAGTTTTCGCAGTCCTGGTGCTTCTGATGCCCAGGACCGCGAAATTCAGTTATGACTATAAGAAAGGTACGCCCTGGCCGTACGAAACCCTCATCTCCCAGTTCGACTTCCCCATCCTCAAGACGGCGGAGCAAATCCAGGAAGAAAGGGAAAGCGCCGGTACCGTGGTGGTCCCTTATTACCGTTTCTCGGACGAGGTGACATCGGCCGTCATCAAAAATGTCCAGAGCCTGGACCTGGGCCGGATGGACTATCTTCGCCCGGCCATTGTAACCCGCCTGAACGACATCTATGCCAAGGGCGTCATCTCGGACGGAAAAATCAAGCTGGATCATGCCGAAGGGCAGCTTTCGGAGAACCTCATCTACGTCCAGCACAACAAGCGCGCCACCCAGATTCCCCGCACGGAAGTTTACAAACTGTCCGAAGCCCGGGACCAGCTGGTGGCCTCCATGGCCGTTTCCTATCCGTCCGTGAACCTGGATTCCCTGTTCCGCCGTTCCAGCGTGTACGAGATCCTAGTCCCCAACCTGCTGTACGACAAATCCATGACGGAGCTCTCCCACGCCGGCTCGTCGGATTACATTTCGCCCACCCTGGGCTATGTGAGGGCAGACGAAAAGATTGTCTCCAAAGGGGAGATTGTCACGGCGGAGGTGGCCCAGATACTGGACAGCTACAAACAGGAATACAACAAGATGTACGGATACGGCGCCCCCCGCATTCTCCTGTATTTGGGCAACATCCTGCTGGCCCTGGTGCTGGTGCTGGTGCTGTATTTCTGCATCTATTACACCAACAAGGGCGTCTTTGAAGACAGGAACCGCTACTTCTATCTCCTGAGCGTGTTCCTGCTGGTTTCCGTCACCACATTTGTACTGGAACGCGTGGCTCCCGGCGCCCTTTACATGGTGCCGTTCCCGGTCTTTGCCCTGTACCTGCTGGCCTTCTTCCGCAAACGGCTGGTGCTCCCCGTGTACACGGTGTACCTGCTGCCGCTGCTCATTTTCTGCGGCAACGGTATGGAGCTTTTCGTGATGTACCTGGCGGCCGGTGCCGTTACCATAGAAACCTTCGGCCATCTTACCCAGCGCTGGAAACAGTTTGTGAACGCTTTCATCATCTTTGGGGTGGAACTGGCCGTGTTTGCGGGCTTCCGGCTTATTGACGCCGGCACCGTTTCCTTCTGGTGGGTAACCGCCATCCGCGTTTTCGTGGGCTCCATGGCCACCGTGGCCCTGTACCCGCTTGTCTATCTGTTCGAGCGTGTGTTCAACCTGGTTTCCAGTACGCGCCTGGAAGAAATGGCCGATACCAACAATCCGCTACTGCAGGAGTTGAGCGCCAAGGCGCCCGGCACCTTCCAGCACTGCCTTCAGGTCATGAATATGGTAGATGCCGTGGGCCGTGCGACGGATGCCAACGTCCCTTTGCTGCGGGCGGCTGCCCTGTATCACGACCTGGGCAAGATGCAGAACCCTCTCTGCTTCGTGGAGAATGAAACCATCAATCCGGAGGTGAAGAAATACCATGACGGCAAAACGCCTTTGGAGAGTGCCACAGACATTATCCGTCACGTGGACGACGGCCTGGCCATAGCCGAAGAAAACCGTCTTCCGGACCAGATCAAGGCCTTTATCCGTACGCACCACGGCACCACCAGCACCGCCTATTTCCTCAATAAATACCTGAACGAAGGGGGAGACCCCGCCCAGGCATCGGCCTTCCAATATCACGGGCAGAAGCCCGTTACCAAGGAACAGGTGATTTTGATGGTATGCGATTCCGTGGAGGCGGCCTCCCGCTCCATGAAGGATTTTACGCCCGAGTCCTGTGACCGCCTGGTGGAAGGGATTGTGGCTGGCAAGGAAAGCGAGGGCCAGTTTGAGGATGCCGACATCACCATCCACGACATGAACCTGATGAAAAGGATGCTCAAAACGTATCTGCAGCAAATTTTCCACGGCCGCGTGTCCTATCCCAAGCGCAAACATTAGAAATTGGGAAAAATTTGCTAACTTTGCGCCCCCCGATGGAATAATATAACAACAAAATACTATGAACGTAACTCATATCCAGCCCGATGCACTCAATTACAAAGTGACCATCGAGATTGCGGCGGCCGATTATTCGGAGCCGCTTCGCAAGCGCCTCAATGAATACAAGCGCAAGGCCGACATCAAGGGTTTCCGCAAAGGCATGGCCCCCATGCAGCTCATCCAGAGAATGTACGGAGACCAGGCTCTCTACGAGAGCGTCAACAACCTGGTGGGAGAGTCCTTGGACAAGTTTATCCAGGACAATAAGGTGCGCATTGTGGGAGAGCCCATGCCTGCCGAAGACCAGCCCCAGCTCAGTTGGAAGGCTGGTGAGGACTTCACCTTCCACTTTGACATTGCCCAAACCCCGGAACTCTCCTTCGAGGTGAACAAGGAGGACAAGATACCTTATTATGATATCAATATCACCGCCGCCGAGAAGAAGTCCCAGAAGGACGCCCTGCTGCAGCAGTACGGTTCCCTCCAGGAAGGCAAGAAGGCCGGTGAGGAAGACTACATCGTGGCCGACATCGAGAACGAGGGCCACAAGGCCGAAGGCGTTTATGTGAGCATCTCCCACGTGGACGAGGCCGCCCGCGGCGCATTCATCGGCAAGAAGGCCGGAGACAAGTTCCCCGTCAATGTGAACGAGGCTTTCACCAACGAGACAGACCGTGCCGCCATGCTCAAGGTTCAGAAGGAGCAGCTGGCCGGCCTGGATCCCATGTTCAACTTTACCGTGGTGAACGTGAAGACTTATGTGGCCGCCGAGGAAAACCAGGAAACCTATGACAAGATTTTCGGCGAAGGCGCCGTAACCACTCCCGAGCAGTTTGAAGAGAAGGTGACGGAGCGCATCAAGGCCAACCACGAGCAGGAGGCCAACTACCGCTTCGGGACCGATGTCCGCAAGTACTTCGTGGAGAAGGCCGCCCTGGAGCTGCCGGAAGCGTTCCTGAAGCGCTGGCTGGTGTATGCCAACGACGGCAAGTTCACCGCCGAGCAGGTGGAGAAGGAATTCCCCGCCTTCCTGGAAGACTTCAAGTGGCAGCTGGTACGCGGCTACATCATGCAGAAGTTCGGCCTTAAGGTGAGCCAGGCCGATATCCAGGCCGCTGCCGAAAGCTTCGTTGCCTATCAGTACGCCATGTACGGCATGGCCGGAGTACCGGAGAACATCATCAAGAGTTCGGCCGAAAATGTGCTCCAGGACCAGAACCAGTACCGTCGTCTGGAAGAGCAGTGCGAGGACAACATCGTCATCGCCAAGGTGCGCGAGGAGGTAACCCTCCAGACCAAGAAAATTTCCCGGGAAAAGTTCCGTGAACTGAAATAAGATGGCCGGTCGGGGCCGGGAATCTATATGCTTATGAAAGAATTCGATAAATTTGCAGTGAAGGGAAGGGGCATCAGTTCGATGACCCTTTCTCGTTATTCGTCCACCGTGGACGGATATATCAATCCTACCATTACGGAGGAGAGGAAGCTGAACGTGGCGCAGATGGATGTATTCAGCCGTCTCATGATGGACCGCATTATCTTTTTGGGTGTGCCCATTGACGATGATGTGGCCAATATCATCCAGGCCCAGCTGCTGTTTCTTGCCTCGCAGGACCCCAATGCCGATATTACCCTGTACCTGAATACGCCCGGCGGACAGGTGCACAGCGGCCTGGGTATCTACGATACCATGCAGCTGGTGCAGCCGGATGTGGCCACCGTGTGCACGGGCATGGCCGCCAGCATGGGCGCCGTGCTGCTGTGCGCAGGGGAGAAGGGCAAGCGCAGCGCGCTGCCGCACTCCCGCGTGCTCATCCACCAGCCTCTGGGCGGTGCCCAGGGCCAGGCTACGGAGATTCTCATTGCCGCCAGGGAAATTGAGAAAACCCGTACGGAACTGTTCAACATCATTGCTTCCCACAGCGGCCAGAGCCTGAAAAAGGTGGCGGCCGACGGAGAAAGAGACTATTGGATGACGGCCGAGGAAGCCAAGGCCTACGGCATGGTGGACGAAATCCTGAGTAAACGCAAATAAGGATGGCTAAGAAAACCCAGGGCCACCATTGCATGTTCTGCGGCCGGGCCGATGCGGAAGTCCCTTTCCTGCTGCAGGGAATGGACGGCTACATTTGCTCAGACTGTGTGAAGCTGGCGGCCCAGTATGTAGAGGAGATAGAGGGCAAAGGCCAGGCCGATGGCCCTGCGCCCAAACTGGGAAAGGCCCCCAAGCCGCAGGAAATCAAAGACTACCTGGACCAGTATGTGATTGGGCAGGACCGGGCCAAGAAAGTGCTGGCCGTGGCGGTGTATAACCATTATAAACGACTGCAACACAATCTGATAGATAAGCCGGAAGACGGCGTGGAGCTGGAGAAGAGCAACATCCTTCTGGTGGGCCCCACCACCGGAAAAACCCTCCTGGCCCGCACCATCGCTAAACTTTTAGACGTGCCCTTCACCATTGTGGACGCCACCGTACTCACAGAGGCCGGTTACGTGGGGGAAGACGTGGAGAGTATCCTCACCCGCCTGCTCCAGGAGGCCGATTTTGACCTGGTGAAGGCCGAGCGGGGCATAGTGTTCATAGACGAGATTGACAAGATTGCCAGAAAGAGCGACAACCCCTCCATTACCCGCGACGTATCCGGCGAAGGCGTGCAGCAGGCCCTTCTGAAACTGCTGGAAGGCAGCGTTGTGAACGTTCCGCCCAAGGGCGGCCGCAAGCATCCGGAGCAGGAGTTCATCCACGTGAACACGCAGAACATCCTGTTCATCTGCGGCGGTGCCTTCGAGGGCATAGAGCGGCACATAGCCCTTCGCAAGAACACCCAGATCATCGGCTTCGGGGCCGAGGAAAAGCAGCGTATTGCCAAGGACAATCTGCTGGAGTACGTAGATGCCATGGACCTTCGCGCCTATGGCCTTATCCCGGAGATTGTGGGCCGGCTGCCCGTTATCACTTACTTGGACCAGCTGGACCGGGAGTCCCTGAAACGCATCCTCACGGAACCCAAAAACGCCCTTCTGCGGCAGTACAAGAAGATGTTCGAGCTGGACGGTATCCAGTTAGAGATTGCTCCGGAGGTATTGGATATTATCGTTGACACCGCCCTGAGGAACAAGCTGGGCGCCCGCGGACTCCGTTCCATCTGCGAGAGGGTGATGGCCGACGCCATGTTCGAGGCACCATCGGCCCGGAAGAAAACTTGCAAGCTCACAGCGGATTACGTGCGGCAGCGCTTGACAGATTAAAAAATCCTTTGTATCTTTGCGGGCTTTAAAAAGCGAGCGACGCTTTTTGGTGCAATGGGGTGCTTGAAATAGAGCACTGAGTAACACATTTTATTTATTAAAACTATGAAGCATTTTACGCTGAAAGGCGAAATCCGCCAGAAAGGTAACAAGGCCGTCCTCAAGGCCTTCCGTGCCCAGGGCCTGGTTCCCTGCAACCTCTACGGTGCCGGCATGGAGAACATCCTGTTCACTGTTAACGAGAAAGAGCTGAAGGGTCTTACCCACACTCCCGCTTCCTACATCGTAGATCTGGAGCTGGGCGGCAAGAGCTACACCGCCATCGCCCACGAGTATCAGTGGCACCCGGTAGATGACAACTGCCTCCACGTAGATTTCCTCTCCGTGAACGAGAAGAAGCCCATCGTCATCTCTGTTCCGCTTAGCATCACCGGTCACCCCAAGGGTGTGCAGGCTGGTGGCAAGTTTGTCCAGAGCGCCCGCAGCCTCAAGGTTTGCGGCCTCATGAAGGACCTCCCGGATCAGCTGGACGTGGATGTGACTCCCTTGGAGCTGGACAAGAGAATGGTAGCCGGTGACCTCAAGTTCGAGGGCCTGCAGATTGTCTCCGACAAGAACACCATCATCTGCTCCGTGAAGACCACCCGCGCCATGCAGCAGGCCGCTCAGGAAGCTGCCAAGGCTGGTAACGCCGAATAATGGGAGCCACCTACCTGGTAGTTGGGCTGGGAAACATCGGCGCAGAATATGCCGGTACCCGCCACAACATGGGATTTATGATATTGGATGCCTGGGCTCAGGCATCCAATGTCCTTTTCAAGACAGACCGTTACGGAGATGTGGCGGAAGTGTCCTGGAAAGGGCGCTGGTTTGTGCTCCTGAAGCCCTCTACCTATGTGAACCTGAGCGGAAAAGCCGTGCGCTACTGGATGCAGCAGCTGAACCTTCCGCTGGAGAACCTGGTGGTGATATCGGACGACCTGAACCTCCCCTTCGGGACACTCCGCATGCGGGCCAACGGCTCTTCCGGCGGCCACAACGGTTTGGAGAACATTACCCAGATGCTGGAGAGCGAGCAGTGGGCCCGCATCCGAGTGGGGATAGGCAACAATTTCTCCCGCGGCGCCCAGATAGACTTTGTGCTGGGGGATTTGTCGGCCGATGAAAAAGCCGTCATTCCGGGCCTTGCAGAAAAGATTGTGCACGGGATGAAGGACTTCGCCACCCTTGGGGTGCAGCGCGCCATGAACACGGTAAATGCCAAACCAAAGCCCGAAAAAGAGCAAAATTCACCCTCGGAAACGCCTGAATGTTAATTTTTTTGGAAAAATCTTTTTGTTTTTTGATTTTTTTGCTAACTTGCAACACAGTTTTGGATTACATATTATCAAACCAATAAAACAAAGATTAACATGAAAGAGCTTGTTGAAAAAATCAACGCCGAATTCGCCGAATTCGCAAAGAACGCTGAGGCCCAGGTTGTTAAAGGTAACAAGGCCGCTGGTGCCCGCGCCCGCAAGGCTGCCCTCGAAATCATGAAGGACATGAAGGAATTCCGCAAGGTTTCCGTTGAGGCTTCCAAGTAAGCAAACGAATTAAAATTAAAAAAACGTTGCAGATTTTTTAAAAATCTTGCAACGTTTTCTTTTTTTCTGCATCTACTATATAGGTTTAGGTTTTAGTACACGTCAAAAGACCGGGTCCAAGAGCTTGCTCAAAGGCCCGGTTTTTTGCTATTCAGGAGATCCTTCGGACCCGAAGGTCCTCAGGATGACAACTGCCTGTCATTCTGAGCGAGGCGAAGAATCTTTCCGCGGATGGTGCTGAAGGACGGCCTGGTGCCAGGTTTGGGTGTCTATGTGGGTGTAGATTTCGGTGGTGAGGATGGATTCGTGGCCCAGCATTTCCTGGACTATGCGAAGATCAGCCCCGTTTTCTATGAGATGTGTGGCAAAGGAGTGGCGGAAAGTGTGGGGGGAGATTTCCTTTTGGATGCCGGCCACCATGGCCTGGTCTTTTACCAGGTTGAAGATGGAGATGCGGCTGAGGGGCTTTCCAAAGCGGTTGAGGAAGAGATAGTCCTCGCATTTCCGTTCGGCCGGTTCCGGCCTTTCGGGGAGGTATGCGCGGATGGCATCGGCCGCCACCTCTCCCAGCGGCACTAAGCGCTGCTTGTCTCCCTTGCCTGTGACATTGACAAATCCCTCTTCCAGGTACACGTGCGAGATGCGAAGGCCCGCAGCCTCGCTTACGCGGAGGCCGCAGCCGTAGAGGACTTCCAGGATGGCGCGGTTGCGTTTGCCGAAAGATGCCTTGAGGTCTACGGATTCCAGGATGGCCGTCACTTCTTCCAGGGACAGGACGGCCGGGAGGTACTTGCCCAGTTTGGGCGCGTCCACCCGGTCGCAGGGGTTTTCTTTTACCTCGCCTTCCTGGATGCACCAGTCAAAATAGTTCCTGAGGGCGCTCACAAGGCGGGCCGTGCTTCGTTTGGACAGACCTTGAGAGGTAACGTGTCCCAGGTATTCCGTGATTTTTTCACTGGTGACCCGGGAGGACTCGCAGGCTGCGTACTTCAGGAATTCCTCCACGTCGTGGCAATAGGACGAAACCGTGTTGGGTGACATCCCGCGCTCTATTTTAAGGTAGTTCCTGTAGTCTTTTATCATGTCCATTTTTGTGTAGATCCTTCGGGCCTCCGGCCCTCAGGATGACAGGGGCTTTTATTTTGACAAGTGCAAATTTAACTTATTTTTTATATATTTGTATTTATGAAGAAAATACGGATACGGTTTTTCCTGGGGCTTTCCCTGCTCTTGGCGGTGTCCTGTTTCAAGGACAACGATTTTGCCCCCGCCGGGGGAGACAGCCGCACCCAGAGCCAGCCAGGACGTCTTCCGTCGGAAGAGTCCCGGCAGGTGATGATCATGTATTCGGCCGGTTTCAATTCCTTGTCCGGGGCACTCACCATGGACTTGGAAGAACTGGAAAAGGGCTTTGTGCCCACGGCCCGGTCCAGGGAAGACCACATTCTGCTGGTGTTTTCCCGGCATACGCGAGCCAGTTACAGCGACCCTGTGGCCCCGGTTCTCTATCGGCTCTATAAAGACCGGGCAGGGGAGGTGGTCCGGGATACCCTGCTTCGCTGGAAGCCGGAAGACCAGGCCTGCGACCCTGCTGTGTTAGAGGAGGTCCTTATCTATGCCAGGAAAACCTTCCCCGCCAAGGGATATGGCCTGGTGTACTCTTCCCACGGGGCCAACTGGGTTCCGGCCAAAAACAGCCCCCAGGCTTCGGTCAAGTCCATCGGCCAGGATAACGACACAGACCGCGTGCTGGAAATGGAGCTGCAGGATTTTGTGAAATCCATCCCGTATAAACTGGAGTATGTGCTTTTGGACGCCTGCTACATGGGTTCCGTAGAGGTGGCCTGGGCGCTGCGGGAAAAGGCTGGCTCGGTGGGCTTTTCGCCCACGGAAATCATGAGCGACGGCTTCAATTACCTCACGCTTTCCCAGCGGCTGCTGGCCCCCCGGCCAGATGCCCTGGGTGTTTGCCAGGACTATTTTGCCCAATATACCCAACCCGGTCAGAGCACCCCTTACGCCTCCATTACGCTGGTAAATCCCGGCAAGATGGACCCTTTGGCCGATGTGTGCAAAACGCTGTTTGAGAAGTACAGGCCCCAACTGGCCTCCCTCAACACCTCCGAGGTGCAGCGTTATTTCCGGAGAGGGCTGAATCCCCGCTTCGAGTGTTTCTTCGACCTCCGACACATGCTGGAGAAGGCGGGTGCATCGGCCTCCGAAATGGAGCAGGTAGATGAGGCGCTTGGGGCTTGCATCCTGTACGAGGCCCATACGGATCGTTTTATGTCCTTGGAACTCAAACACGTATGCGGCTTTTCCGTGTATCTGCCCAGTTCCGGAGACGAAGAGTTGAGCAGCTACTACAAGAATGCGGTTGAATGGAATAACGCTACACAACTGATAAAATGAAAGAGTTTGTAAAAATTATTTTGGCGGTCATCTGTGCCTTTATTATCATGGGCATACTCCGCTTCCTGTTCTTTCTTATGATTCTGGGCAGTGCGGCCTTTAGCGGCAGCAGCCCCACCGTCCCCAAGACCGGCGGTGTGCTGGATATCGACATGTCCCAGTTTGTTTTGGCAGAGCAGACCAACAGCAGCCCTGTACCCAAATTCTCCCTGGCGGGGGGGATGAGCACAACTTCGGCCAGTGTGGGCCTCAGGGATGCTGTTCTGGCGCTGGAGGAAGCCGCCAACGACCCTGCCATCAAGTTTGCCTATTTACGGGCCGATGAAGCCTATGCCGGTGTTGCCCAGCTGGAAGAATTCCGCAAAGCTCTGGCTGCCTTCCGTAACTCCGGCAAGCCCATCCTGGCCTATACGGAAGCCCCTTCCAACGGCTCCTATTACCTGGCCTCGGTGGCCGATAAAATTCTGATGGGCAAGTCTCACGGCGGCACTTATATGCTGGTGGGCCTCTCTTCCCAGATGATTTTCCTGAAGGATATTCTGGATAAATTGGGCGTGAATGTACAGCTTATCAGGCATGGCAAATATAAAAGTGCCGGAGAAATGTTCGTGCGCAATTCCTCTTCTTCCGAGAACCGGGAGCAGAACCAGGTCATGATTAATTCCCTCTGGGCCTCCCTCTGCGAAACCATGGCGGCCTCCCGGGACCTTTCCGTGGAGCAGTTCAACGGGCTCATTGACAATCTTTCCTTTGTGGTGCCGGAAGACTTTTTGAAGCATGGTCTTGTGGACGAGCTGGTGGACCACCAGACCCTTCAGAAAAAGCTTTGTACGCTTGCTCAGGTTGAGGATATTAAGAAAGTACATCTGGTATCCCTGGCGGATTATGTAGATTCCAAAGTGACCGAGCCCGTCTCCAAGGACAAGGTGGCCGTCATCTATGCAGAGGGCGACATCGTAGAGGGAGACGCTTCCTCCGATGTGGCCGGAGACCGCTTCGTGAGCATTATCGAGAAGGTGCGGAAAGACAAGAACGTCAAGGCCGTGGTGCTGCGCGTGAATTCTCCCGGTGGCAGCGTATCGGCCTCTGTCAAAATTCGAACTGCGCTGGATTCGCTCATGGCCGATAAACCCCTGGTGGCTTCCTATGGAGATTACGCCGCTTCCGGCGGTTACTGGATTTCCAGCGGGTGCCAGAAGATTTATTCCGACGCCACATGCCTCACTGGTTCCATCGGCGTGTTCTCCTTGATTCCGGAGTTCTCGCAGGTGGCCAGGAAGGTGGGCGTGGGTGTAGAGACCGTCGGCTCCAACAAGCACAGCGACATGATGTCCCTTATGCGTCCTTTCGATGCCGATGAGACTGCGTATATGCAGGCTACCGTGGAGGATATCTACGAATTGTTTGTGAACTTGGTGGCCACTTCGCGGAACCTTCCTGTAGAACGGGTGGACGAAATTGCCCAGGGCCGCGTATGGGCTGCTACGGATGCTCTTCAGATTGGCCTGGTGGACCAGATTGGCACCCTGCAGGACGCCATCGCCTATGCTGCCGCCCTGGCAGACCTTCCCAGTTCCGACTCCTATTCCGTGGTGGGTTATCCCGCCCCGCCGTCCTTCCTCCAGCAGCTGATGGACCAGTTTGGCGGCGGTTCCAGGGACGCCTCCGTCTTCCTGAACTACCAGCCTGGGCAACTGTACGCCAGAATCCCGTACGAATATCACATTTCTTTCTGAGTCCTTTTGTCATTCTGAGCGCAGCGAAGAATCTGTTTTTTTGTGGATGCCCGGTATCTCCGGGCATCTTTTTTTACCCTAAAGGGTAAATATTGGCAGCTGGGTGGTGGAATATTGGAATTATTTCATTATCTTTGAAAAGTTTATCCGACCATAACGGAAAAGGGTAGCCGGTGCGCTTGCTGGATCAGTGGTGCCCGGCGAAACAGAGACACGTTTCACGCCCTCTCGGTCACTCCGCCTGCGTATGGTATCACGGGCTGGGGGAATTAAAGAATTGTACCATCGCTAACCCCTTTTTTCATGAATCGAACCATCATCATCACCGGCGGTGCCGGATTCATCGGCAGCCATGTGGTCCGGCTTTTTGTGAACAAGTATCCGGAGTACCGGATTATCAACTTGGACAAGCTCACGTATGCCGGGAATTTGGAGAACCTGCGCGACATGGAGGACAAGCCCAACTACCGCTTTGTGAAAATGGACATCTGCGACTTCGAGGGTGTGCTGGGACTGATGCGGGAGGAGCATGTGGACGGGATTATCCACCTGGCGGCCGAAAGTCACGTTGACCGCTCCATCAAGGACCCCTTCACCTTTGCCCGGACCAATGTGATGGGTACGCTGAGTCTCCTGCAGGCCGCCAAGGCATATTGGGAACCGATGAATTACTTCATGCCCGGCTCCGACCGGGCATCTGAGACCCCCGATCAGACCGGGGGTGACGGAACGTCATTGCCGGCTCCGACCGGCAATCCCTGCCGCTTCTATCACATTTCCACCGACGAAGTGTACGGCGCCCTGGAAATGACGCACCCAGAAGGGATTGAGCCGCCGTTCACCACCAAGGCTTCCAGCGGGCAGCACCACCTGGCCTACGGCGAAAAGTTCTTCACGGAGGACCTCAAGTACCAGCCGCACAGCCCGTACAGCGCCGCCAAGGCCTCCAGTGACCACTTTGTGCGGGCTTTCCACGATACCTTCGGCATGCCCACTATTGTGACCAACTGCTCCAACAACTACGGGCCGTACCAGTTCCCGGAGAAGCTTATCCCGCTGTTCATCAACAACATCCGGCACCGCAAGCCGCTGCCGGTGTACGGCAGGGGGGAGAACGTGCGGGACTGGCTGTACGTGGAGGACCACGCCCGCGCCATCGACGTGATTTTCCACAAGGGCAAGGTGGCCGAGACCTACAACATCGGCGGG
Organism: uncultured Bacteroidales bacterium; assembly: GCA_905235535.1. Taxonomy (GTDB): domain Bacteria; phylum Bacteroidota; class Bacteroidia; order Bacteroidales; family UBA932; genus Cryptobacteroides. Next base: position 2,997 of record CAJOLS010000036.1, on the reverse strand, counting down.
TTCAACGAGTGGAAGAACATTGACATTATCAAGGTGCTCATCAACACGGTGGACCGTCTGCTGGGCCGTCCGGAGGGGGCCGATATGGACCTCATCACCTATGTGACGGACCGCGCCGGGCACGACCTCCGCTATGCCATAGACTCGTCCAAATTGCAGCGCGAACTGGGCTGGGAGCCTTCCCTGCAGTTTGAGGAGGGCATAGAAAAGACCGTGCGCTGGTATCTGGACAACCAGGCCTGGTTGGACAACGTCACCTCCGGCGACTACCAGAACTATTACGAACAAATGTACAAAGGCCGATAACGACTTTCAAGTCCCTCCCCCGAGGAGCGGGTTTTTAAGTCCCTCCCCCGAGGGGAGGGGTTTCGGGAGGGGGTAACGTTTAACATTTAATGTTTTCATGAAATGAAAATTGCTGTTGCAGGAACCGGCTATGTGGGCATGAGCATGGCCACGCTGTTGGCGCAGCACCACGAGGTGGTGGCCGTGGACGTGGTTCCGGAGAAGGTGGAGAAAATCAACAGGAAGATTAGCCCCATCCAGGACGAGTACATTGAGAAGTATCTGGCGGAGAAGCCGTTGAACCTGAAGGCCACGCTGGACGGAAAGGCGGCATACAAGGATGCCGATTACGTGGTGATAGCCGCCCCCACCAACTACGACCCCAAGAAGAATTTTTTTGACACCAGCCACGTGGAAGAGGTGATAGAACTGGTGCTGGAGGTGAATCCGGAGGCGGTGATGGTGATTAAGTCCACCGTCCCCGTCGGCTACACCCGGCACGCGCGGGAGAAGTTCTCCTATCGTGAGAGGCAGGCCGACGGCAAGATGAAGGTGGTGGTGCCCAAGGTGATTTTTGCCCCGGAGTTCCTGCGGGAGAGCAAGGCGCTGTATGACAACCTCTATCCCAGCAGAATCATCGTCGGCTATGATGAAACCTCTTTGGAGGCCGCTGCGCACAAGTTTGCAGAGATTATCAGGGAGGGAGCGCTGAAGGAGGACGTGCCGGTGCTGTTTATGGGCAGCACGGAGGCGGAGGCGGTGAAGCTGTTCGCCAATACGTACCTGGCGCTGCGCGTGAGCTTCTTCAATGAACTGGACACCTACGCAGAGATGAAAGGGCTTGATACAAAGTCTATTATCGATGGCGTTGGGCTGGACCCCCGTATCGGCACACATTACAACAACCCTTCCTTCGGGTATGGCGGGTATTGCCTCCCCAAGGATACCAAGCAGCTGCTGGCCAACTTCAACGACGTGCCGGAGAACCTCATCAAGGCCATCGTGGAAAGCAACCGCACGCGCAAGGATTACATTGCAGACCAGGTACTGGTCAGGGCCGGTTACTACAGCGCCAACAGCGCCTACGACACCGCCAAGGAGAAGGAGGTGGTGGTAGGGGTTTATCGGCTCACCATGAAATCCAACTCCGACAACTTCCGCCAAAGCGCCATCCAGGGCATTATGAAGCGCATCAAGGCCAAGGGCGCCAAGGTGATTGTCTTTGAACCGGCGCTGGAAGACGGCACCACCTTCTTCGGCAGCCGCGTGGTGAATAACCTGGACGCCTTCAAGGCCCAGGCCGACGCCATCATAGCCAACCGTTACGACCCTTCCTTAGACGACGTGGCGGAGAAGGTTTACACCCGTGACATTTTCAAGAGGGATTAATTTTTTACAACTAACAATTTATACTGATATGAACCTGAAAGGAACAAAAACCGAAAAGAACCTGATGGAAGCCTTCGCAGGCGAATCCCAGGCCCGAAACAAGTACAGCTACTACGCCTCCAAAGCCAAGAAGGACGGCTTCGTGCAGATTGCCAATATCTTTGAGGAAACGGCGGCCAACGAAAAGGAACACGCCAAGATTTGGTTCAAGTACCTGCATGGCGGCTCCGTGCCCGGCACCATAGAGAATCTGGAGGATGCCGCCAACGGCGAGAACTTTGAATGGACGGACATGTATGCCCGTATGGCCAAGGAAGCCCGCGAGGAGGGCTTTGAAGAGATTGCCCAGAAGTTTGAGATGGTGGGTGCCATCGAGAAAGAGCACGAAGAGCGCTACCGGAGGCTCCTGGCCAATATAAAGGAAGGCCTGGTGTTCTCCCGTGACGGGGACTGCATCTGGCAGTGCTCCAACTGCGGGCACATTGTCATCGGCCCCAAGGCCCCTGAAGTATGCCCGGTCTGCGACCATCCCCAGAGCTACTTCCAGTTGAAGCCCGAGAACTATTAGGCCATGTCCCGCTCTCTCCGGTGATTGGCGATGAGACGTTGGCTTTCCACCACGGCAAGCACCTGCAAACCTATCTGGACTGGAAGGTGGTGGAAGAGAGATACGCTAAGTAATTTTGTATGAAAGGAATCGTACTTGCCGGTGGCTCCGGCACCAGACTTTACCCGATTACGAAGGGTGTGAGCAAACAGTTGCTCCCGATTTATGACAAGCCGATGGTGTATTATCCCATCAGCGCACTGATGCTGGCGGGGATTCGGGAGATACTCATTATCTCCACGCCGCAGGATCTGCCGGGTTTCAGGCGGCTGCTGGGGGATGGCTCTGACTATGGAGTGAAGTTCGAGTATGCCGAGCAGCCTTCACCGGACGGCCTGGCGCAGGCCTTTATCATCGGCGAGAAGTTCATCGGCAACGATTCCGCCTGCCTGGTTCTGGGTGACAACATCTTCTACGGCAGCGGTTTCACGGGTCTGCTTCGCAAGGCTGTGAAGGATGTGGAAGAGAACCAGAAGGCAACCGTCTTCGGTTATTGGGTATCAGACCCGGAACGTTACGGCGTGGCCGAGTTCGACAAGCAAGGCAACTGCCTCTCCATTGAAGAGAAACCCAGGGAGCCCAAGAGCAACTATGCTGTAGTGGGCCTGTACTTCTACCCGAACAAGGTGGTGGAGGTGGCCAAGCACATCAAGCCCTCTGCACGTGGAGAGTTGGAGATTACCACGGTGAACCAGAAGTTCCTGGAGGACGGCGAA
>CAJOLS010000035.1 GCA_905235535.1 uncultured Bacteroidales bacterium | reverse complement strand
TCCTGCAGGAGTTTCTCTTGATAAGCGATTTTGAGGAAGCCGCGGAAGGTGGACCAGTATCCGGCTGCGGAGTTCTGGGCGAGCTGTTTGTCGGGGTGCTTGAGCTGCTTGGCATTCAGCAGGTATTCACGGAAGCCTTCGCAGAAGGGGACGGTGATGTCGCCCATCTTGCATACGCCGCCGCAGTAGTTGCTGAAGTGGTCGTAGACGCGAATCCATTTCTGGTCTTTCGTGTACAGCTTGGTTTTGAAGTAGGCGAGGAAGTCCATCTTCAGCTTGGTCTTGTCCAGGAAGTCGTACTGGCCGCGGATGATGGCCAGCTCGCGCTCGGACCGGATGGCTTCGGCCTGGGCTATCTTTTCTTTGTTGGCGTCCTTGTCGCTCTGGAAACGTGGCTTGTTTACGAGGTATATGCCCAGGTATTCGTGCCGGACGTACTTGCGTGAGTGCGGGTCTCTCAGGGGCGGATAGAAGTCCAGATAGAGGGTAATCTTGCCGCTTGGCAGCAGCCGCTTTCGAAGTGTTACTTTAGTTACTCCCATTGTCGCTTATCTTTTTGAAGAGTTTATCCAATTCGTCTTTCTTGTACCAGACGTAGTTGCCTTCCGTCCGGACTTTGGTCACGCCTGCGGCCTGCGTTTCTTCGCTGAAGCGTTTCTGGCCGAGGTGGTAGTATTTGAGTGCGTCGCCGCTGCGCATGTAGTTCTTACGAATATCAGCGGGGATTTTCGGGGTCTTATCTTTGAAGAGGCGGTCGAGGTCCACAATCCGGTAATAGACACGGTTGCCCTGACGGATGCCTTCAACTCCGGCCTCGTTTGTTTTGTCGTAGAAGGTTTGCTGGCCGATGCGGTAGTGCTTCTTCGCCTGGTCAACGGTGAGGTAATTCTTGTCTCTGTCACCCTGGAAGATGTGCGCCTTCTCCCATTCTTTCTTGCTGACAAGCAGCGTCCGTCCTATACGGCGGCAGGGGATGGCTTTGCGACGTGCGAAATCGGAAATGTATTTGCGGGCCAGCCCTTCCTTATTTATAAGGTCCTCCGCATCGATCCATTCGTCCGGATTGTAGACCGGCTTGGGTTTGAACATCCGCTCGATGTCAGGCTTGGGCAGGAAGGAGACGCCTTTGATGAGTTTGGGCCTGATGCCTTCTTCTTTCAGGCATTTGTACAGCCAGCGCTCGGATATGTCGTACTTGCTCAGGACATCAGCCTTTGAAATGAGCGAGGAGAAGTCGCCTTTCGTAGGCTTGGGCTGCATCTGGGTGCTTGTCTCGAGTTGTTCGATGGGAATCCTTACGGTACGTGTGGATACGCGCAGGGGAGTGAGTTCCCCTTGCTCGATCCTGGCATACAGTGTGGGCCGGCTTACTCCGAGAAATTTAGCGGCTTCGGAAATGGAGAGATGTGTCTTGCCTTCGAGCGCCTCCCGAGCGGCGGATGTTTCGATGCGAGCCTTGCGGGCCTTAGTACGGGCTCGCTTCTTTCGCATCTGGTGCGTGTTCCGGCAGGTATCTGAGCAGTACTTCCGCTTCAGATTGTCCGTCGTAAGCGCGCTGCCGCAGCAGGGGCATTTTCTCGTGACTGGGTGCATAAGTTTTACAACTTTTCGGCAGTTATGAGGTCTGGGACCTCGGTTATGCGGTTTTACCTCTCCAATTGGGTACAGGTTTGTAAATCTATGTAAATCCGTGTAAGGTTCTGCACTTTGGCGTACCTCCTCCACAACCTTGAACCACGCGTGGTTCAAGGTTGTGGTTCAAATATAGCAAAAATATCCCGAATTAGACCAAACTATTCGGGAAAAGTTTTCAACATATTACAGTTGATTATGTGAGAGTTACGCCATTTTGTACGGAGTGTGTAGAAGGTGTTTCGGTGTACTTATTTTCCGATGCAATGATTTCGAAAGATCTGATGGAGGATGGTTTCCGGGTCCAGGAGGTCGGTGCCGAGGAGGGTGTTGATGGCGGCGAGGGCGCGGCGGAGGTCTTCGGCGACGAGGTCGGTGGGGGTGTTGTCCGATAGGGAAGTGCGGACATCCTGCAGGGCAGAGGCGGCTTGGCAGAGCGCTTCGTAGTGACGGATGTTTGTTACAAAAGTGGAATCGGCGTTGGGAATGAGGCCTTTTTCGGCATCGATAAGCCGCTGTTTCAGCTCTTCTAACCCTGTTTGCTCCATCGCAGAAATTGAAGTAATAAAACACTGATAACCAAACTGAGAAACAAAATTGTTAAGAGCTGTAACTTTTTTGTTAACCTCAATTTGGCCGATTTTATCACATTTATTCAACAGAATAAAGAGCTTCTGATGGGCAAAATCGACGTGCGGGACAAGAAGTTTGATATTGTTCAAAAGTTCTTTCCCATCGGCAGTGACATCCAGAAGTGCCAAGACGATTTCGGCCTCGGAAAGTTTGCGGTAGGAGCGCTCGACGCCTATCTTTTCCACCGTATCCGAGGTGTCACGGAGTCCGGCGGTGTCGATGAATCGGAAAAGGATGCCACCCAGTTGGATGGTTTCCTCAATCGTGTCGCGGGTGGTGCCGGGGATTTCGGTGACGATGGCCCTGTCTTCACCGATGAGGACGTTGAGCAGGGTGCTTTTTCCGGCGTTGGCGGGGCCGACAATGGCTACGGGCACACCGTTTTTAATCATGTTGCCCTGCCGGAAAGTGGAAGCCAGCCGTTGTACCTGTGCAAGCGTCTCGGAAACCAATGCCTGCAACTGCTCCCGGTTGGCAAACTCTACGTCCTCTTCGCTGAAATCCAGTTCCAGTTCCAGCAGGGAAGCCATCTCCAGCAGGGAGGAGCGAAGGCGGGCCAGTTCGTTGGAAAAATTGCCTTTGAGCTGGTTAATCGCCACACGGTGCGCAGCGGAAGACCTGGATGAAATAACGTCTGCAACCGCTTCAGCCTGTGTTAAGTCCATCTTTCCGTTCAAGAATGCACGCTTGGTGAATTCTCCGGGTTCGGCATAGCGGGCGCCGGTAGCGAGCAGCAGGCGAATCAGTTCCTCCACGATATAGGCCGATGCATGCGTGGAGATTTCCACGGAATCTTCTCCGGTATAGCTGTGAGGGGCCCGGAAGACAGACACCAGCACATCGTCCAGCAGGGCAGAGTTGGAATAAACAGAACCATAGTGGATGGTATAAGCATCTGCCCCTGAAACGGTTCCGGATTTCAATTCGACCACCGCATCAACAATACAAAAAGCCTCCGGTCCGCTGATGCGCACGATGGAAATTGCTCCGGTCCCTGGGGTGGTGGCCGGAGCAACGATGGTGTCTGCGAATAGATTCTTCACTGCGTTCAGAATGAAAAGGGACGTTCAGAATCTTTAATCGTACCGGCCAAACTTGGACATATTGTCTATGAGGTCCTTGTTGGTCTTGAACTCATCCATGTGCTGCTGCATCCAGGTCATGGCCTCCACGGGGTTCATATCGGCCAGCAGTTTGCGAAGAATCCAAATACGGTTGAGAGTGTACTGGTCGTAGAGCAAATCGTCCCTTCTGGTGGAGGAAAGGATGAGGTTCACGGCAGGGAAGATGCGCTTGTTGGACAGGTTGCGGTCCAGCTGGAGCTCCATGTTGCCGGTACCCTTGAATTCCTCGAAGATGACATCGTCCATCTTGGAGCCGGTTTCCGTCAGGGCCGTGGCCAGGATGGTGAGGGAACCGCCGTTCTCGATGTTACGGGCAGCTCCGAAGAAGCGCTTGGGCTTCTGGAGGGCGTTGGCGTCCACACCGCCGGTGAGCACCTTGCCGGAGGCAGGCTGTACGGTGTTGTACGCACGGGCCAGGCGGGTGATGGAATCCAGGAGGATAACCACGTCGTGGCCGCATTCCACCAGTCGGCGAGCCTTGTCAAGGACCATGTTGGCCACCTTGACGTGGCGCTCGGCCGGCTCGTCAAAGGTGGAGGCAACTACCTCGGCCTTTACGCTGCGCTGCATATCCGTCACTTCTTCCGGACGCTCGTCCACCAGGAGGATAATTTCGTAAACCTCCGGATGATTGTCTGCAATGGCGTTGGCAATGGCCTTCAGGAGCATGGTTTTACCGGTTTTGGGCTGTGCCACAATGAGGCCGCGCTGACCCTTGCCGATGGGAGTGAACATATCCACAACACGGATGCTCTGGTCTTTCTCATGTCCGTGGCCCAGGAGGTTGAATTTCTCCGTGGGGAACAGGGGAGTAAGGAAGTCGAAGGGCACACGGTCCCTGACAAACTCCGGAGTGCGACCGTTGATGAACTTGATCTTGACCAAGGGGAAATACTTGTCTCCTTCGCGGGGAGGACGGATTTCACCGGTGACGGTATCTCCGTTCTTGAGGGCATTCTGCTTAATCTGCTGCTGGGAAACGTAGATATCGTCCGGAGAATTAAGGTAATTATAGTCACTGGAGCGAAGGAAGCCATATCCGTCCGGCATAATCTCCAGCACACCGGTGGCTTCCACGGAGCCTTCGAATTCAATCCTGGACGGCTTCTGCTGGGGCTGCTGCTGTTGCGGCTGGTTCTGGTTTCCCTTTTTCTGGTGCTTGCTCCCACGAGGCTCTTCCTTCTGGGTGGCATCATCCTTAAGGTCTTCGAAAAGGCTGTGGATGAATTCCTTACTATCTACCTCGGTGGCAGCTGCCTCTGCCGGAGCTTCGGTCACGGGAGCGGCCGGCTGCTGGGGCTGTGCCTCTTTCTTGGGCTTGCGGCCCCGTTTTTTGGGCTGCTCTTCCCCAATAGGGGCCTCCACTACCACGGGGGTAACGGCCAGCTCATACTCTGCCGCAGGCTTTTCCTCCGGCTTGGCAGGCTTCCGGCCCCTCTTCCGGGGCTGGGCATCGGCCTTTTTAGGCTCTTCGGCCTTGGGCTTTTCCTCCGCCGAAGGAGCGGCGGGCTTATCTTCCTTTCTGGGACGGCCGCGCTTCTTGGGCTTGTTTTCCGGCTGGGGCTTCTGGGATTCCATAATGGCCTGCTGGTCCAAAATGGCAAAACCCAGGCCCATCAAATCCATTTTCTGGGCGCCCTTGATATTCATGGACTCACCTAAGCTTCTGAGCTGTTGCTCGCTCATGGCATTGAGTTCTGCTAAACTATAACTCATAAAATAAAGAATATATTTCAGGTAAATGATGGCTTTCCGACAGGAAAACCAATGCAAAGATAGGAATTTTTTTTAATATCCCAACATATTATCCATGTAAGATTCGCTCTTCTTGAATCTCAAGAGGTCTGCCAGGGCCGCTGCATTGGCGGCAATACGGAAACTGTAAGACTTGTACATACCCATAGGCACCCACGAAATGGCAATGTTGAAGCAGTGCAGGTCGTAGGTGGCGCTTATCTGGGTGGACGTAACCTTCATGGCCATGAAGTCGAAACCGGTGGTGGCCTGGATGCTCATACGCGGCGTCAGCTTGACATTTCCGCTGATGTTGAGCGTCTGGGTGAACTTGTTGTTGGTTACCAGTTCCTGCGTCGCAGACATGTAGGAGTAGGACTTGGAATAGTTGAACGAATAACTGAAATTGAGGGACCAGGGGGAGTTGGGGTTCATGTAGTACACATAACCGCCTGGAATGTACTCACCTGTAATCGGATGATAGTAAATGCGCTGGTATGTATTGGCCTCGGATTTTCCTCCTCCGGCCTTGCTTCCGTCGTTTCCGTCAATGGCGCCCTTGCCATTAATGGAAAAAGAGGCCGATACGGAAGCGTTGGTGAGGCGGAGGGGAACGCCGGTGGCAAGGACATTGAGCTTGTTGATTCTCCGGCCCTGCCCGTCGATGGCGTAAGGGTCGAAGTTCATGTTTCCGCTGATGTTGACCTTGTTGAAAAGGTTGGTGGAGGCCGATACGCCCACATTCTGCATCCTCATGGAATCGGCCAGGAAATTATAGCTGGTATTGATGTTCAGCTGATCCAGCAGCTTCACCTTCTTGGAGCCTGTTCCCGTGGTATCTTTCAAATCCCGCACCTTGGCTTCCAGGTTATTGCCGATGGAGATGGACATGGTGCCGCTCTTGCCCCTTCCGGGAGCAGACACCGAATTGTGCTTGGAGACGGAGTAAATATTATACATGGTCTCGGCATGGTACGAGCCCCGTTTGTCGTAATAGGCGTCCATGGTTCTCCAGCCGTTGAAGGAAGTACCCTTTTCCGGGCTGAAACTCAAGGAGATGGAAGGCGAGATCACATGTCGTATGGCCTGCACCTTCCGGTGCTTGCCGAAGTTGAACATACCATAGATTCGCGTACTCAGGGACATGCTCCCGGAATAGGTGTGCGTGACACCAAAGGCATTGAAGGCCCTGCCCGGGTCTGTTATCACTTTCTGGGCTATGACATCGTTCCCTTCCTTGTCTTTGACTATGATGGGAGCGCCGTCATCATCCAATTCATTTTCAAGATATTGCTGTCCCTTGGAAAACATCCAGTTCATGCCGTACGACACGCTGGGGGACACATTGATGTACTTGAAAAGCGTAAAACTGGGCAGGCCGATCTGGAAATTGTGGGCCATGCCGTTGGTCATCTTTTCCAGAGCTTTGGTGGCCAGGGAGTCTCCGAATGCCTTCACCCGGTGCTGGTTGCCGTTCTTGTCTGTCTCGTACGTGTATTCGTCTCCGTCCATCACGTAGTCCTGCAGTTCACTCAGCTTGAAAGCCACCCTGTTCTGGAAGGAAGTGTTGTAACCGAAGGAAATCTTCTCATAAAACTTTTCCTTGCCTACGCGCACCTTCTGCTTGAAAGGATAGAAACGGTTCACCGTGAAAGTGATGTTGGGCAGGGTGAAGGAATAGCTGGAGTCCCTCGAGTTCTGGTTGTGGATAGCGTTCACGCTGAGGCTGAACTTGCCGTTCCAGTTATGGGAATAGGAGACGGAGGAACCTATCTGGTTTTGCTGGGCCTGCTGGACGGAAGTGGCGTTGTAGCGGTTGTTGGACGGGCTGGAGAAGCTCACGGAAGCCGTGAAGGAAGTTCCGGGATGGGCCTTGGAATCCTGCGAATGGGACCACTTGACACCAAAGTTGCGGGACTGCACAAAGTCCTTGCTGCCCTTTTCACCGGCCTGGTCATTGGAATAGGTGAGGGCGAAGTTGCCGTTGAACTTGTAGTTCACTTTGTAGCGGGAATTGATGTCCACGGCCCAGGAGCCCAGGGTATAATAGTCTCCGGTGACGGAAAGGTCAAAATAGTCTCCGAACACGAAGTACATACCCGCATCCCTCATAAAGAAACCACGGGCCTGTTCCTCGCCGAAGGTGGGCATCAGGAGGCCGGTGGCACGGGTGGGCTTCTTGGGAACAAAGCCGAAAGGCAGGCCGATGGGCACCGGAACCCCGGCCACCACGGGCCATGCAGGGCCGAAAACCGTCTTTTGGGAAGGTTTGGTAACCACTTTGGCCATGCTCAGTTTGAGGTAGTAGTGGGGTTCTTCCAAGTCACAGACGGTGTAGATACCATCCCTGAGGTTGATGGACTTGTCCGGCATCATCTTGATTTTCTTACCTTGGAGCAGGCCATCCGACTCCTTGGTAACCATGTTGGTGATGCGTGCTTTCTGAGTGGTGAAATTGTAGCGGAGCTCATCCATCTTGTACGTCTGGCCCCCCTCGGTCATTTCCGGGAGACCTGTCATTTCTCCGGTAGCGGGGTCCATCTGGCCGCGGGCATAGACAATGTTGGTGAGCATGTCGTACTCCAGATAATCGGCCGTGAGCTTCATGTTCTGGTAGGTGACCGTGGCACCGCCATAATAATAAATCATGCGCCTTCCTTCCCGGAAGTCCGTAATGATGGAGTCTTTGGCCGTAGAGAAGGCGGGACGCTCCAGCGAACTCTTTTGCAGCATGTTCAGGGAATCCGACTGGGCCGATTTAAGGGAATCGGCCCTGGCAAGGCTGTCCAGCTGCGCAGGAGGGATATTGAGCCCCTTGAGGGTGGTATCCGGCAAGGACTGTACCTGGGCGCGGGAAAGGCAGGGGGCAGCCAGTACAAGCGCCAGGACGGTGAGATATTGAAAAATCTTCCTTGCCATTGGTTTAATTTTTGCTATTTTTGTGCAAAATATAACTTACAAAAATACTACTTATTCCAGAAAAATCAAAACTGCATCCCCATATGAAGCCGTTTTTCCACCCGCTCCTGCCTCTCAGTTTAGCACTCCTGCTTGCAATCCCCGTGCCCGCCCGAGCGCAAGGAGACAAGTCCGTGCTTCAATTGAAGACGGTGGTCATCGATGCAGGCCATGGCGGAAAAGATGCAGGGTGCGTGAGCCGGGACAAGAAAACCTACGAGAAAAACGTCACGCTGGACATTGCCAAACGCCTGGAACAGAAAATAAAGGCCGCCTACCCGGACGTAACGGTCAAAATGACCCGCTCCACGGACAAGTTCGTAGAACTGGAAAACCGCGCGGTCATAGCCAACAAGGCGGGAGCCAACCTCTTCATTTCCATCCACGTCAACTCCATCGGAGGCCCATCTACCGCTGCCAAAGGTTTTTCCGTGCACGTCCTGGGCCAATCGGCCAAAAAAGGGAACGACCTGTATTCCAAGAACCTGGACCTGGTGAAGCGGGAAAACTCCGTCATCATGCTGGAGGACGACTACAAAACCAAATATCAGGGTTTCGACCCCAGCGACCCCCAGTCCTATATCATCTTCAGCCTCATGCAGAATGCCCACCTGAGCCAGAGCCTGGGCTTCGCGGAGGATGTGGCCGATGCTTTCAAGAAAGTGGGGCCCATCAAGCACAGCAGGGGAGTCTCCCAAGACCCTTTCTGGGTGCTCTGGAGAACGGCCATGCCTTCCGTTTTAATAGAAGTAGGGTTCATGAGCAACCCCGAGGACCTGGCCGCCATGCGTTCGGAAAAGGGCCGGGACGGAATTGCAGAGGGCATTTACCAGGCTTTCAAGACTTTCAAGACCCGGTATGACGGAGGCACTGCGGCCCCGCTTCCCGCGCCGGAAGTGGAAGAAGAGCCGGTCGAAAAGGCACAGCCCGCCAAGGAGGGAATGCTGTATGGAATCCAGGTTCTGGCCACCGGAAAAGACATGGATTTGAAGGATCCGTACTTCCTGGGATACCAGCCCACGGTGGTTCCTTCCGGCAAGCTCAAAAAGTATGTCATCTGCACATCGGCCTCCCTTTCGGAGGTGAAGAAAAAATTGCCGCAAATCCAGAAAAAAATCAAGGATAGTTACGTGGTAAAAATTGAGAATGGAGCCACTACTCCCATTCATTGATTTTTCCCTGTTTCAGAGGCTTGAAACAGCGCTTTTTCCCGATTGCGCTATTTTAGAATATATCAATTTTAGATAATTATTTCACTACACGTATAGGCCCAATTCATCTTTTTAACGGGCTAACTGTCAATATATTGCAAAAGGGACAGAAAACGGCCTCCAAGCAAATAATTTATGTATAAAAAATTTAATAAACAATAGGGGGCACATTTTTTTTTACATTTTTTTTCCTCCATATTTGCATTCGCAACAAGCTAACGACAACTCTATTTTTTACCCAATCCCTGATGACCAACCAGGAAAGACATATTGCGGTATGGAACAGCTGTCTGCAGATCATCCAGAACAACATTGATCCGCAGCAGTTCAATACCTGGTTCAAGCTCATCCGGCCGGTGTCCCTGGAAGGAGCCAAGCTCACCATAGAGGTCCCCTCGGATTTCTTCCGCCAATACATAGAGGATGCGTACAAAGAGTTGCTCCGGATCACCATCAAGCGTGCCATCGGAACGGACGGCCAGCTCTTCTACCTGGTGCGCCCCGTTCAGAAGGAAGGGATGGTGCTGCCTGCCAGCCCGGCATCGGCCCCCACCAACAATCCCGTATCGGTTCCCACTTACCAGCCTGCAGGAAACCCCAGTCCTTTCGTTTTCCCGGGCCTGCAGCGGCTCAAGATTAACCCGCGCCTGAACCCGGTCTATTGCTTTGGCAACCTGGTGGAAGGGGAGTGCAACAAACTGGGAGTCAACGCCGCGGAAAGCATTTCCAAGGCACCCGGCAAAACGCCCTTCAACCCGCTGTTCCTCTACGGAGGTCCGGGTCTGGGGAAGACGCACATCGCCCAGGCCATCGGCATTGCCATCAAGGAACAGTACCCGGACCTGGTGGTCCTGTACGTCACCGGACATGAGTTCAAAACCCAGTACATGGATGCCTGGCAGGGAAACCGCATTGTAGATTTCATCGCCTTCTACCAGCGTATAGACGTTCTCATCGTAGACGATATCCAGGACTTGGCCGGCAAAGGCTCCCAGAATACTTTCTTCAATGTATTCAACCACCTGCACCAGAATGGCAAGCAGCTCATCTTCACCAGCGACCGCGCCCCGGTAGATCTCCAGAATTTCGAAGAAAGGCTCATGTCCCGCTTCAAGTGGGGCCTGTCCGTAGAGCTCCTGAAACCGGATTATGCCACCCGCCTGGAAATGCTGCGCTCCCGCTCCCTCCGGGAAGGTGTCCGGCTCAGCGAAGACGTTCTCACGTACCTGGCTTCCCGCATCAAGACCAACTTCCGCGAACTGGAAGGAACCCTGACGTCCCTGGTGGCGTATGCCACGCTGGGGCACCGGGACATTGACGTGGAACTGGCCCAGAGCGTCAGCGGAAAGATTGTGGGAGAGCAGGAGAAGGAGGTCACCACAGACCTTGTCATCTCCAACGTGTGCGAATACTTCAACATCACCCGGGAGATGCTCCTTTCGGCCACCCGCAAGCGCCAGATTGTGCAGGCCCGCCAGATTGCCATGTACGAGTGCCGCAACCTTATCTCCAACTGCTCGCTCAGCACCATCGGCTCGGAACTGGGAGGAAAAGACCACGCCACCGTGCTCCACGCCTGCAACACCGTGCAGGATTTGATGGCCACGAACAAACTCTTCCGGCAATGGGTGGAAGACATCGAGAACATGATTGTGGTTCCCGTAGAAAAAAACTAAACTGAGAGGCCCCTTGAAAGAGGCCTCAGTTTTTAGAATCTGTTTTGAAATGATTGATATTTTTATTTATAGTTTATTGAATCATTTCAAAACAGACTCTTATTTCAGCTTTAAAGGATTTCGCTTCAGGTAAGTGATGACACGGGCAATTTCCTTGTAGAAGGGGGTGTCTTCCAGAATTTCCGGCTGTATGGTGCGGATTTGCTCATAAACGGCCCTGGAGGTGTCGCAAAGGCGGGTTTTGATGCCCAGGCAGTCCGTAGCCTGCGCCAGGGCAATAAAGTGGATGGCCATCACCTGGAAGGCATTTTCCACCACCTGGCGGCACAGGAGGGCACTGTTGGTACCCATGGAAACGATATCCTGGTTGTCATTGTTGTTGGGAATGCTGTGCACGTAATTGGGCATGGCCAGGGTCTGGCTTTCGGCGGTGGTGCTGGTGGCCGTGAACTGGCAGGCCTGCATCCCATAGTTCAGTCCCAGGGTTCCCTTGTTCAGGAACGGGGGGAGAATGCCGTTGATTCTATCATGGAACAAGTAGTTCAACTGCCTTTCCGTGAGCATGGTAAGACGGACCAGCGCAATCTTTACTTTATCTTCTTCTATGGAAACGTAGTCTCCGTGGAAATTGCCTCCGTGATACACGTACTGCGTATCGGGATCCACAATGGGATTGTCGCAGGCAGAATTGATCTCATTTTCCAGCACATCCCGGGTATAGGCAAGGGTGTCGTGGATGGGGCCCAGGATCTGGGGCGTGCAACGGAGGGAATAGTATGCCTGCACCTTCTTCTCAAACACTTTCTCCTTGTTCTCTCCGGTATAAAGGTCTATTTCCCGTTTGGAGAAGCACTGGGAGGTCTGGGCCAACTCCCGCAGGCGGCGGGCAATGACCTGCTGGCCTTTCTGGCGGCGGCACTCATTCAGGGGCCGGGCCATGAAATCATCGTAGGAACCGGCAATCTCGTTCATCCAGACGGCGGCCAGGGTGGCCCAGTCCAGCAGGATGCTGGCCTGGAACTGGTTCACCAGGGACACGCCCGTCATGACGGAAGTGCCGTTCACGGCCGAAAGGCCCTCCCGGATATGGATTTCCATGGGCTTGAGGCCGCATTCGGCCATCACATCGGCCGAAGGACGCCATTCCCCTTTATAATGGACTTCGCCTTCTCCTATGAGCGCCAGGGCCATGTGTGCCAGCTGAACCAGGTCTCCGCTGGCGCCTACGCTGCCGTGGCGGGGAATGAAGGGATAGATGCCCCGGTTGATGAATTCCACCAGCAGCTTCACCACATCCGGATGGATGCCGGACTTGCCCTGTAGGAAGGTTCCCACGCGGGCCACCATGGCGGCCTTGACGGAGGCGTCTCCCAAGGGCTTGCCGGCGCCGGTGGCATGGCTGCGGATAATATTGTACTGAAGGTCTTTCAGGTACTGGTCTTCCACTCTCCACTGGGCCATGGGGCCAAACCCGGTATTGATACCGTAAATGACTTTGTCTTTGTGGAACTGTTCCAGGAAGCGGTAACAGCGTTCTACCTCAGCCATGGCGGCGGGATCCACTACAAACTCTTTTCCATGAAAGACTATGTCTTCCACGTCTTTATAACTCAAATAATTCATTCTTCTTTAAATTGACTGCGAATTTACTCAGAATTTTGCAAATATCATAGGAATAACGCACCGGAATGCCTATATTTGGAAGATTAAAAAACCAAATGATTATGGATTCCGCAACTGTTCTCAAGTTTTTCCAGGAAATTACGAATATTCCCCGTGAGTCCGGCCACGAAGGCCCCATCACCGCTTATCTTCAGGAGTTTGCCGCCAAGCGCGGCCTCGCCTGCAAAACGGATAAAACCGGCAACGTAGTCATTGCCAAGCCCGCCAGCCCCGGCAAGGAAAACGTGCCCACGCTGGTGCTGCAAGCCCATCAGGACATGGTGTGCGAGAAAAAGGCCGGCTTCGGCTTCGATTTCCTCACCCAGCCCATTCCCTACGAAATAGAAGACGGATGGATGGTGGCCAAGAACACCACGCTGGGGGCCGATGACGGGATTGGCATAGCCGCCTGTCTGGCCCTTTTAGACAGCCAGCTGCCCATAGGCAAGCTGGAGTGCCTGTTCACCATCTCCGAGGAAACCGGCATGGACGGCGCTTTTGCGCTGGAGCCGGGCTTCTTTGAAGGCAGCACCCTCATCAACCTGGATTCGGAAGACGAAGGCCAGATGTTCGTGGGCTGCGCCGGCGGCATAGACACCACCGCCACCTTCGAATTCCACCGCGAGGCCCTTCGCAAGGGGTACAAGACCCTCAAGGTATGCGTAGCCGGCAGCCAGGGCGGCCACAGCGGAGACGACATCGACAAAGGCCGCTGCAACGCGGTCCGGGAACTGGTGCGCTTCCTGTTCACGGAGCTCCAGTACGATTTCCAGCTCTTCAGCATAGAGGGAGGCAACAAGCCCAACGCCATTTGCCGCGAAGCACAGGCCATCCTGGCCGTCCCGGCCGATGAGGCCGAGGAAATGGTGGCCGATGTCAAGGCCTTCAGCGAGCTTCTCGCGGCCGAATATGCCACCTCAGACCCTCAGGTACACGCTGTTTGCGAGCCTTGCACCTGCGAAGGAAATCCCATCGAGGAAGGGGATGCCTCCAACCTCATCGCCACGCTCCTGGCCTGTCCGCACGGGGTAGAGCGCATGTCGGCCGATATCCCCGGCCTGGTGGAAACGTCCACCAACCTGGCCGCCGTCCACACGGAAGGGGATGTGCTCAAGGTGATTACCAGCCAGCGCAGTTCGGTGGTATCGGAGCTGCACGCCATGGCAGAGCGGGTGGAAGCCGCTTTCTTCCTGGGTTCCTTCGACGTGGAGCACCACGGAGAGTACCCCGGCTGGAAACCCAATCTCCAGTCCCATATCCTGGAGGTGTGCGTGGCCTCTTACAAGAAGCTCTTCGGCCATGAACCGGAGGTAAAGGCCATCCACGCCGGCCTGGAATGCGGCCTCTTCCTGGAGAAGTTCCCGCATTTGGACATGATTTCTTTCGGCCCCACCCTCCGAGGTGTCCATGCTCCCGGAGAAAAGCTGGAGCTGGCCTCCTTGGACAAGTTTGTGGCCCATCTGAACGACGTAGTGCTCAATTTCGAATAATATGACCCTTGTAGCACCCTCCCTGTTAGCGGCCGATTTCCTGCATCTGGAAAAGGATGTGGAAATGCTCAACCAATATGCCGATATTATCCATCTGGACATCATGGACGGCGTTTTCGTGCCCAACATCTCCTTCGGATTTCCGGTGGTGGAAGCCGTGGCCCGGATGTCCCGGAAACCACTGGACGTGCACCTGATGATAGTGAACCCGGAGAAGTATGTGGAGCGTTTTGCCAAGCTGGGTGCCGCATATATCAGTTTTCACTATGAGGCGGCCCGGGAGAATGCGGAAGAGGTCATCGGCCAAATCCAGGCACTGGGCGTAAAAGCCGGCATCGTCATCAATCCGGACTGCCCGGTCCAGGCCATCTTCCCGCTGCTTCCCAAAGTGGATTTCGTGCTCATTATGAGCGTATTCGCCGGTTTTGGCGGCCAGAAGTTCATTCCGGAATCCCTGGACCGCGTACGGGCCGTCAGGGCACAGTTGGACAAACTGGGACGCCGTGACATCCCCGTAGAAATTGACGGGGGAGTGGGCATTTCCAATGCGGCCGATATCGTGCGCGCCGGAGCGGAAATCCTGGTGGCCGGCAGCGCCGTTTTCAAGTCCGGAAACCCGCAGCACACCATCGAAACCCTCAGAAACGCTTAGGCCGCTCTTCCTGCCAATTTGTCATAAAAGCCGTTGCTCTTGGCAATGGCTTTATTTTTGATTATATTTGTGTGATTTAAACCAAATACATACATGATTACTCACGATCTTCGGCTGCTGGCCGATGCCATCTTTGACAAAAAAGGAGAAAACGTGGTTACCCTGGACCTGAGGGCCATTGACGGCGCCATCACGGACTTTTTCGTGGTGTGCGACGGTTCCAACACCACCCAGGTGGGCGCCATAGCCGACAATATCGCAGAAAAGATGAAGGAAGAGGGCCACACCCTCTACCGCAGCCAGGGAGAAGGCAACAATTTCTGGATCATCCAGGACTACGGCAACATCGTGGTGCACATCTTCCTCAAGGAGTACCGTGATTTCTACCGTCTGGAAGATTTGTGGGCCGATGTACCCCGCAAAGAATACAAGGAGCGCAAGGCTCCTGCCAAAAAGACTAGCAAAGAATAAGAGTCTGTTTTGAAATGATTGATATTTTTATTTATAGTTTATTTTTGTGGAAATTTTTCTTGAAAATTTTTGGCCATAGGGGTTCCTATGGGT
>CAJOLS010000034.1 GCA_905235535.1 uncultured Bacteroidales bacterium | reverse complement strand
GAAGGACATCCACCACCCTGTCGTTCTCATAAGCCCATTTGCTGATGGCTTCCAGCAAATGCAGGGAATCCACCGACTGGACCAGGGACACATAGGGCAGCACCAGCTTGAGTTTGTTGGTCTGCAGATGGCCGATAAAATGCCACTGCACATCCGAAGGCATCTGCGGCACCTTGGCGGAGAGCTCCTGCGGACGGCTTTCGGCAAACACCCTCTGCCCCGCATTGTACGCCTCCATAAGGCGCTCTACCGGGTGGAATTTGGAAACTGCCACCAGTTGTACTCCTGATGGCAGTTTCCCTGAAATATGATTCAGATTTTCAGAAATCATTGGATTCTTCGCTTCGCTCAGAATGACAATTAAGGGCGCTCGGAATATTAACGTTTTTTACCGTTTTGCTTCTGCATTTCCCGCTGCATCTTCTGGGCCTCTTCCAAGCGCTGCTGCCACTTGCTCTTGGGTGCAGGCTTGTTCTCGGCCGCCTTCACCTTGGCCACCACCTCTTCCGGATTCACCACCCACTTGCGGATGATCCAGGTCTCCAGCATGGTGATGAGGTTGCTCAGCAGATAATAGTAGCTGAGACCGGAGGACAGGCTGTTACAGATGAAGAACATCATAATGGGCATCATGTACAGGCTCATGGCGTTCATCATCTTGGCGTTAGGGTCGTTGCTGGCGGTGGTCTGGCTTTGCATGACCTTGGAATAGAAGAACATGGAGACAGCCATCAGGAGGGCAAAAAGGGAAATATGGTCCAATCCCAGGATGCTGAAGTTCCAGGAAACGACAGCATCATAGGCGCTGAGGTCTTCGGCCCAGAGGAAGGGCTGCTGGCGCAGCTCGATGGAAGCCGGGAAGAAGCGGAACATGGCCCACAGGATAGGCATCTGCAGCAACATGGGCAGACAGCCGCCCATGGGCGAAACCCCGGCCTTCTTGTACAGGGCCATGGTTTCCTGCTGTTTCTTCATGGCGTCCTCCTGCTTGGGATACTTGGCATTAATCTTCTCCATGAAAGGCTTCAAAGCCTGCATTTTGGCCGATGAGGAATACGTCTTATAGGCAAACGGCAGCACCACAATCTTGATGAAGATGGTCATCAGGAGGATAATGATGCCGAAGTTGGCAATGAAGCGATGCAGCCAGTCGAACAGCGGGATAATCACGTACTTGGTGAATACGCCGATAATCTTGCCTCCCAGGGGGATGACCTTCTCATAAGAGTGGCCGTACGCTTTGAGGCCGCGGTAGCTGTTGGGGCCGAAGTAGAACTCGAAGGGAACGTCTATGCGCTCTGCCCCCCGGGTCTGGTTGATGGAGGCACGCATGGAAGCGTTGCACGTCATCAGGTCCTGGGAAGGGTCTTCCTTGGGGACGAAATCAATGGCAAAATCTCCGAAACTGAAGTTCTGCGGAGCACGCATGATGGCGCTGAAGAACTGCTGCTGGAAGGCGAACCATTCAATATTGTTGGAGAAACGCTTGTTGCCTTTTCTGCCATTGCCGATATTGGCCGGTTTGTTGTCGTCCGGGAAGTAGTAATTGAGGCGGGAATACTGGGTTTCGTTCTTGTAGCCCTTCTCCATGCGCGGCAGCGTGGCGCTGAAGTTGATGTCAATGCTGCCGGAATTGCGCTGGAAATTCATGTCCACAAGAGACAGCGTCTCATTCACGGAATAGGAATCTTCCAGGAGGGTGTATGTCTGCTCTATGTAACCGCCGTCCTGTAGCGGAAGACGCATCACAGCCGTATTGGCGGAAGAAGCCTCCGGAACATACTGGAACACAAATTTACGTGTGTCGATGGCCGAGGGGGCATACACCGTGTAACCCAGTTCCGTCTTGCCGGCCTGAAGCAGGTACAGGGGTTCCTTTCCATAGGTGAGGTAATCCTTTACCAGCACGGAATACGGCTGGGCGCCCTTGGTGGTGAACACAATCTCCAACTTTTCGTTGGAAAGGGTAATAAACTGTTCCTCTGCACGGGCGGCCAGGTTCAGAAGGGAATCCGAATACACCGGGGCCACGGGAGCGGCAGAAGCATGGAAAACGGAATCTGCCACGGCGGCCTCCTGCGGATGCTCCGCCCTCCAGGCGCTGTCCAGCTGATACTGGGCATACGCCTCAGCGGCGGCAATGGAATCCAGCTGGGCCTGATACTCCAGCTGCTTTTTACTTTGACGGCTCTGGTACCCGAAGAAGCCCATCATAATGAGGGCAATCAGGACAAAGCCGATGATAGAATTCTTGTCCATAGGCTACTCCTGCGTCTCCTCCTGCTCCTTGGCGCGAATCTGGGCCTTGAGATCTTCCAGCTTGGCCTTGGCGGCATTGATGCGCTCCTGCATCTGGGCCTTGAGCTTTTCGGCACCCTTGGAGAGGCCGAAGAAACCGATATTGTTCTCGTAGGTCTGGATTTCCTGCTGGAGGGCGTTGAACTGCTCCTTGAGCATGTCCTTCTCCGTGAGGGGACGACGCTCGGCTCCACGGGAGCCTCCACGCTCGTGGCGACGGCCTCCGAAATCCGGGAACTTGGCCTGCATGGCCTCTCTGTATTCGGCCTGGACCTTATCTTTTTCCTTGAAGGGGACAAAGCCTATCTCGTTCCAGTTGGCGGCGAAGTCCTTGGCTGCGGCGGCATCGGCCTCCGCATCGGCGGGCGCATAGGCCTTGACGGCCTCGATGAGGGCCTTCTTGGCGGCGAGGTTGGCGCTCAGGCTGCCGGGGCCGTCGGGACGGTTGTCACGGGCGGTGAAGAATGCGTCGCAGGCGGCGCGGAAACGCTTCCAGATTTGCTCGCTCTTCTTGCGGGGCACGGCGCCAATTTCCTTCCACTCCTTCTGGAGCTCGATGAAACGGTCGCTGGTGGCCTTCCAGTCCGTGCTGTCCTTGAGGGATTCGGCCTCGGCGATAATGGCCATCTTCTTCTCCAGGTTGGCATTCATGGAATCCTTGAACTCCGTGAAAGAGGCACGCTTGCGCTCGAAGAACTTGTCGCAGGCGGCACGGAAACGGTCATATACTTTCTGGTTTTCCTTGCGGGTGGCAAAACCGATGGTGCGCCACCTGGCCTGGATTTCCTCAATCTGCTTGCTAAGGGCGTTCCACTCCGTAGAGGAAGTGATCTCCTTGTCGGCAATGGCTTCCACTTCTTCGCAGAGGGCCTGCTTGGCCTCCAGGTTCTGGGCCTGCTGCTCCTTCAGGCCTTCGAAATGGGCCTGATAGCGCTTGTTGATCACGGAAGTGGCGGCGCGGAAACGCTCCCAGATGGAATCCCGGAACTCCTTGGCCACGGGGCCCAGGTCTTTCCACTGCTCGTGCAGTTTCTGGAGCTCCTTGAAGGCTTCCACCACGTCCTCGTCCTGGCCCAGGGCCTCGGCCTGCTCGCAGAAGGCGGTCTTGGCTTCCAGGTTCTTCTTGAAGTCCAGGTCCCTCAGCTCCCGGTTAATGTCCACCAGGTCGTAGAACTTGGTCACGTGCAGCTGGTAAGTATCGTTGACGTCGCGGAAATTCTGCTGCGGCACAGGGCCCACTTCCCTCCAGCGGTTCTGGATATCCCGGAACTTGGGGAAGGCGTCCTTCATGTCCCCGGGCTCTTCCACCAGGGCCTTCAGCTCTTCGATGATGGCCTGCTTCTTCTGCAGGTTCTCCTCCCGCTGGGCATCCTGCTCCTTATTGAATTCGGCGCGCTCTTTCTTATATTCCATATAGAGGGACTTGAAGCCGGCCTCAATGGCAGCGAAGGGGCTCACAGGGCCGCTCTGCATGGGAACGGTGGCATCCTCCACGGGCGTATTGTCGTCCGGTTCCTCCACGGCGGCGTCTTCGCCGGCTTCCGCCTTCTCGCGGGAAAGGCGCTTATAGAAGGCCGATTTCAGGGCTTCGGCCTCCTTGGACCGCTTCATGCGGTCTTCACTTTCTTTCAATTGCTGGAACAAGCCGGACAGCTCTGCAAGGGTTTTTTCGCCGTAATTCACGGGAGCTTCCTTAATTTCCTGTTCCTGTTTGGCTACATCTGCGGTTTCATTCACCACAGGCTTAATTTCTTCACTCATAGTATTTAGTTTAATATTAGCTTACAAATGTAGGAAGAATCCCTCACTTTTCCAACAGCCCGGGCCTGCGCTCGCGTGTACGGGCCACGGCCTGCTCGTCCTGCCAGGCCTGGATGAGCTTGGGATTTCCGCACAAAAGGATGTCCGGCACCTTCCAGCCGTTGAATTCCGCCGGCCGCGTATAGACGGGCGGGGAAACCAGGCCGTCCTGGAAAGAATCGGAAAGGGCCGATGTTTCATCGGTGAGAACCCCCGGCACCAGGCGGATGATGCTGTCTGCCAGAAGCGCCGCGGGAATCTCTCCCCCGCTCACCACAAAGTCTCCCACGGAGATTTCGCGCGTGACGATATGCTCACGGATGCGCTCGTCAATTCCCTTGTAATGCCCGCAGAGGATGATGATGTTCTCCTTGAGGCTGAGCTCGTTGGCAATTCCTTGGGTAAGGATTTCGCCGTCCGGGGCCATGTAGATGACTTCGTCGTAATGGCGCTCTTTCTTAAGGTCGTTCACACAGTTGAACACCGGTTCCACCATCATCACCATGCCGGCGTCCCCGCCGTAGGAATAATCGTCCACGGTTTGCCGGGAACCCAGGCCGTATTTCCGGAGGTCGTGGATATGGATTTGGGCCAGTCCCTTCTTGACGGCACGCGCTGGAATGGAATGGCTTAGCGGACTCTCCAGGAGTTCCGGAACCACGCTGATGATATCTATTCTGAGCATATATACAAGGTTTGGAACTGCAAAAATACGAAAAAATATCCTTAACTTTGCGGTCTAAACCGCATACCTATGAATTCTCTTCGCGAACTGTATAAAATAGGGAAAGGCCCGTCCTCTTCCCACACCATGGGCCCCTATAGCGCGGCCCGTCTTTTTGGGGACCGCCATACAGATGCCGCCCGCTTCGAGGTCACCCTCTACGGTTCCCTGGCCGCCACCGGCAAGGGACACATGACGGACGCAGCCATTCAGGAGGTGCTGGAGCCCATCGGTCCGGTGGAGATTGTCTGGGAGCCTTCCCACTTTCTGGAGTATCATCCCAACGGTATGCTGTTCAAGGCCTTCGGGGCCGATGACGCCCTCCTGGAAGAATGGACGGTGTATTCCATAGGCGGCGGGGCCCTTTCGGAAGGCCCCGGCAAAGAGCTGAGCCGCTCCGGAGAAGTCTATGAGCTGAACACCCTGGCCGATATCATCCAGTGGTGCGACAACAACGGCCGCAGCTTCTGGGAATACGTGGACGTCTGCGAGGGTCCGGACATCTGGGACTACCTGCAGGAGATTTGGGAGGCCATGAAGGCTTCCGTAGAACGCGGGCTCAACCACGAAGGCCGCCTGCCCGGCCCGCTGAACCTGGCCCGCAAGGCCAGCGTGTACTACGTGAAGGCCCTGGGCTACCAGCCCAACCTCCGCTCCCGCGGCCTGGTGTTCGCCTACGCCCTGGCCGTGAGTGAAGAAAACGCTTCCGGAGGCCAGATTGTCACCGCCCCCACCTGCGGCTCTTCCGGCGTCCTGCCCGGCGTCCTGTACCACCTGGCCAAGGGGCACGCCTTCACGGACACCAAAATCCTGCACGCCCTCGCCACCGCCGGGCTCATTGGCAATGTTGTCAAGCAGAACGCCTCCATCTCCGGGGCCGAAGTGGGCTGCCAGGGAGAGGTGGGCGTTGCCTGCGCCATGGCTTCCGGCGCCGCCTGCCAGCTCTTCGGCGGCAGCCCCTATCAGGTGGAATACGCGGCCGAAATGGGCCTGGAGCACCACCTGGGCATGACCTGCGACCCCGTCTGCGGCCTGGTGCAGATTCCCTGCATAGAGCGGAACGCCTTCGCCGCCACCCGCGCCCTGGATTCCAACGTCTATTCGGCCTTCTCCGACGGCCGTCACCGCATCTCCTTCGACCACGTGGTGGAAGTGATGAAACAAACCGGCAAAGACCTCCCCTCCCTCTACAAGGAAACCTCCGCCGGCGGCCTGGCCCTGAAGTATCAGAATAAATAGGAACCGTCTCAGAACTCCATGCTCCAGCTCACGGTGGGCATGATGGGGAAAAGGGAAAGGCTCTTCCAGCTGCGGCTGTCCGGGTCGTACATGATGCTATACACATTGTGCCGGTTCAGGAGATTGTAGATTCCCACGTTCAGCATTCCGGGATGGCGGGTACCCACGCCGTATTTGAAGAAAGCGCCCATGTCCCACCGGATATAGGCCGGGGCCTGCCAGTTGTGAACGCCGCTGTGGTAATCCACCACCACCTCCTGCTCTCCGGGGGATATCCAGCCGCTGAACTGCCCGGCGGGCACGGTGGCCCAGTGGCCGGACTGGTAGGTGAAGAAAGTATTGACGCCCAGGGATTTCCTCTTGGCGCTCAATACGGTGTACTCCAACCGGACATTGACAATGTGCCTGCGGTCAAACTTGGCCGGGAAGCTGTTTCCCTCGTTGATTTCCGGGAAGGTACGGTCTGTCTTGGAAAGCGTATAGGCCACCTTGCCATCCAGCCTGTCCAAGTCCAGCTCGTACAGAAACTCCACACCCTTTGACTGCCCGGAGCCGGTCTTGATTTCATCCCGCCAGCCGGCCACCGCCGTACTGAAAAGCCGGGTGGCATCCTTGAAGAAGATAAGATGGTCCATCTTTTTCAGGTACGCCCCCACCGTAAGCCTGTGCTTCTTCCCGGAAAGGAAGAGCCCGGCATACACCTGGGAGGCGGTTTCCGGGGCAAAACGGGAATCGGACGGCACCAGAAGGTCCAGAGACCATCCAAGGGGAATGCCTTCCAGCGTATGGTAGTACTGCACCGTCCTGTCATAGGTGGCCTCCAGGCCCAGCAGGTCTTTTATCAGATACACCTTCCCGGACAGGGACACTTCCGGGTCAAAAGACCTGAGGGCATCCCCCGGGTAGGTTCCTTTCCCGGAAGTGAACAGGTTCACTCTTCCGGCCACCATCAGTTCGTATCGGCCTTCCCTGGCCTTTCCCACCTGCGCATGGGCCGTCAGCAGGAGCGTTTGGGACGCACTGGAAGAGGCCGTGGAAAACGATGCCAGCCTGCCTTTGAGCCCCGCCTGAACCGTCCAGCCGGAACCGCCTTTCCAGATGGCCGTACTCCTCGCAGTAAGTTCCTTCAGACCGCTCTGCAGGTCCAGGGCGTTGTCTTGCCCCGCCAGGGTTTTGTCCATCCCCTGGTAGTTCATAAAGCGGTTGGCCGAAAGGCCGGACTCCAGCCTCCAGGGGGAGTCAAATGACACTTCGTGCACAAGGGACGCCACCACATTGCTCCAGCCCATCCTGTCACGGGACGAAGAGCCGTAAGTATAACTGTAGGAATCCAGGCTGTAGAATCCGGACAGCGAAAGGCTCTGCCGGGGAGTGATGAGCCACTTGAGTTTCCCGTAGGCGTCCCCAACGGCGGCACGGATGTCCGAAATGTCGTCCAAGGCGCTTGTCATCCCCTTGACGGCCTGCAATTCCAGCCCCACGGGGCTCACCCTCACAGCGCCTATGAAAGACAGCTTGTCCTTGACAAGGGGCGTGGAAATATAGCCTCCCAGGATAAAGGGACTGGCCGATGCACCCCCGCTTACCTTGGAAAAATCCCCGTCACGCGTATTCACCTTGATGTGGGAAGAAGTGAGATTGCCTTCTTCAGAGGAAAAACCGCCCACCATGAAGCGGGTGTCCGAAACAATGTCCGGAGAATAGGAGGTGGAAAAGCCCAGGATGTGACCGGAACCGTAAAGGGGAACCCCGTCTATGGAAATCACATTGCCGCCGATATTGCCTCCCCGCACATACAGGGCCGATGAGCCCTCCGCACCGGTGGCCACACCGGGAAGCGTCTGGATAAGTTTGATGGCGCTCCCGTCTCCCAGCGGCGTAATCAGGGACCTGATGTCCGAAGACTTGACCACCCTCGTCCCCGTCCGAGGCTGCAGGTCCGCCGTAATCCGGGAGGCCCGGATGGTGTCCCGAAGCGCTTCCTGGGCAGGGAGGACCGTTCCTGTCAAAGCCAGCGTGGCCAGCACCGTAAGTATCCTTGCGCGTCTGTTCATTTAAAACCGAATTGTGTTGTGGGGAAAGCTATGGAAAGATTCCTCGGCCCAAGTAATATTCTCCGCTCCGAAAATTCCCACGCCGCCTGTAATGTTGGAGTAAATGTTATTGGTGTCGTAGGTGGACAGGACAAAGTTGTCCCTGGACAGGTTATGGATATGCAAATCCCGGAGGAAAGCGTCGTACTCGTCCGAAAGGAAGCGCACTTCTATCAGGAAAGGTTCCACCCCCACAAGGTAATTGGAATAATCTCCCAAAATAAGGAAACTGCCACTGGTAGAAAGGTAGCTTGTCTTGAAGTCTTCATCCGTCAAGCCGTTCGTAAACCCTTCCGGCTGGTCTATCCTTACAAAACCCTTATGCAGCGGAAGGTCCGGACACATATAGGGGATCCACTGGGTATAATTGAGCAGATAAGCATCCCTGTAAACCACATGCCCGTTATAATAAATATTTTCAATCTTCGTTTCCGAATTGACCGGAACATTCACCATGTCCAAATCCGTCACCTTGCCGGGAATGATGTTGAAATTATCTGCACAGGGATGGTCAGTAGCCACAACATCACAGTAAGGTTTCGGGGACGGGATGAATGGCAAATCGGAGAACGCAAAGGGAGTGGAGAATTCTACGTAGTTCTCTGGATAATAGACCACCATAGAATCCCGCCGGGGGCAAATCCACATCTTGCAGGCTTTGCTTCCTGTAGGGACATAGGCTTTCACGGGGAAGACGGCGTCCTCCGGGTACCCAAAGCCCGTCATTGCCCATTCTTCTTGCGTATATATCCTGGCGGTCGCCACCTCGGCCGTAACAGCACGTAAATACGTTGTATCTTTGTCGCTGTCGTAAAGACCTGTTCCATCGAGCAAATTCTTCTTATGCAGAACCAGGCGCATATCCTCCGGGAAAGTAGTGGTGGCCGATATCTCCTCTCTCCCGGGAAGGGTAATGGACAGCCGGTAGCTTGCTCCGAAAGCGGGTTCAAAACGGGTTTCCCACAGGAGCCCTTCCTGCCGGTGAAAATCGGCCACCTTCAGAAGATTGCCATTCCATTGAATCTGATGCAGTTCTACCTTGGCATCGGCCACCTGTTCGTACCCCCCGGCGCTCAGTCTTTTCATGTGGTAAAGCCGGAGCGTCTGCACCGTGTCCATCTTAAGGACACAGTCCACCACCAACGGCAATTCCTCACCCGTATCCATGTCAATGTCCTCCACGCAGGACGCGAGGAGGAACACTGACATCAATACCCTGATAAAACCAAATGAACGTTTCATTATCATTCTTCTTTCTTAAGAACTGCTTTCGCTCCATTACCTTTGTACTGGAAGACAAGACGGTCTTTCCCTGATTCTACGAGTTCAAAAGTATGTGCTTTATCGGCAGCAGGCACCAGAAACGACAATCTGTCTTCATTGACCAAACCACTGAGTTTATAGTAATAGTGGACGTTCTTTATTTCGTCATAGTACCTGTTCTGCCCCGGGCGGGAAATGACAATAGACCCAACTCCATTATAGAATCGAACCGTATCTTCAGTGGTAAAGACATTTTCGTGCGAAATGATAAACTCCCCTGTGGTGGAGGTCACCAGCCATTTCCCCTCAACGCCATCCAAGTCATATTCTATGGCTGGCGTTTTGGTGCAGGAAAAGGCCGACAGCAGTGCCGCCCAAAAAGTGACAAGTAGTACGAGTCTTTTAAACATATGCGATTCTTTTGCAACAAATTTAGAAACTAAAGGCCTGAAAAACAACTGATTATTACTAATCTAAGTATTAGTTACCGTCAAATGGAGCCTGGGACAGAATAATGTGATGGACACTACACGTGGGATGACCGTGGTACCTGGCATCCACATATATTTCAACCGTCCGGCTGGTTGGCCCCCTATTGGGCTCAAAGCTGACAACGAACCGACGCGCAGCCTCTTTCTCTTTCTTTACTTCAACCTTAAACCAGCCACCATCATAAGATAATGATGACCCAACAAAACCAGCATGCCCATGTTCAACCCCTTCCATTGTTTCAAAAATCTCCGGGCCACCATCCCCATAATTAAAACTCACAAGTATGATATCTTCCTTCGTATCCAGGACATACTCCTGCCCTTCCGCGCTTAACTCGTACGTCTCCAAAGGATAACAATGCGATTTATAACACGAAGAGACTACAACAGTGGATAGAATAATCACAAGGGTATTAAACAAAAGCGTTCTCATAAGTATCACTGATTAAAAACAACCTGCATCGTTTTAGTTTTTCTTCTACGTTTTATGATTATTGGTTTTGCAAATTTATCCCAATACGAAGTTCAGTTCAAGATATAATAACTTTTTTTTCCTTGCATTACACAGCTAACATAACATCATAATTGCCTGACATTCATCTTGTTATGGGTACATAATTAACACGTATAAGAATCAAAATCTTGCATGGTTTGTAACTGATTGATAATCAGCATATTCCTATCAACTAATGAAAGGGAGGTATATAAGGCTATTTGATAGCTATTAAGAGAGAATCCTTATGCTCCACATCACTGTTCCTTATTTCCTCAAGAATACGGCTTTTCTTGGAGTAAAGTGTATTCTTGGGGATGTTGGTTAAGACCTCAATCATGGGTGTGGTAAATCCAGCCATGAACAGGCACACTGCCTTGTAGTGGTCTGCACCTTTATCTGGAAATTCCAAACGATACCATTTCATCGCATTATCCAGAGCGGCGTTTACATCTCGTTCCAGCACGCTCATGCGTGTCTGATCATTACCGATAGTACTCGCAATTTCCATCACCTGCTTGTATACGATGTCTCGGCCGTTCCCCATGCCAGAGGTTTTGTAATAGTTTTCAATAATAGAGGATATCTTGGAGAATTGCTTCTTATATGCGGCCACATATCGTTTTTGGGCCACATGCAGACTCTCTTCCAAATCTGAATTCTTCTGCTCGGATTCTAGCAATAGCCTGGCCGTTTCTCCTACACTGCCTATCAAATGATCACGTTCCAAGGAGATAATTCTTTGTTTTCTGGTGAAATAGAGCCATACTACCAGCAGAGCAAGCATGAAACAAAAGACAGAAACGACCCCTATCCATTTTGTCAGGTAGAGGGCTTGTTCAGATGCACGTCTTTGCTGTTCCTGGTATGTACGCTGGCTCTTGACAAGTGACTGTTCAAGGGCAGAGACCCAAATGGAATCCAGTTGATTGTGAAACTCTTCAACCGCCGATAAAGCTTCCCATGGCTTATTCTCCTTCTTATACAGTTGATACTCTAAAAAGGTACGTTGTTCCGGATACTTTGGGGACATTTTCAACTCTTTGAGAATCATATTTGCCTGTTTTGTATCCCCTGCCATGCACGCCACCTCACCATAATGAGCAGCTTCAACAACATCCATCTGGGCACTATACTCTTTCAAAGCCCTTACATACAAGGACATAGCAGAATCGGCCCGCTCCGGATGAGCCAAGTACATACTATAAGCGCCATGAAGCAATGATCGACGCATTGTAAAGGTGTCAGCCTCACACGTATTGAATAGCTCCTGAAAAACATCGAAAGCTTTCTCAAACTCCTTTATAGAAATATAAGAATCTGCAAGTTGAAGTTTTGCACGCTGTACTTGAAAAGGATTAGGAATGGCTTCAAAAGCAGCAACGCCAAGTTCGGCACTCTTGACGGCTTCGGAAATGCAATATGTTCGTGAAAAAGCATAGCTCTTCACGATATGTCCCAGTCCTTGATAATATTTATTGCCAAGTTCTTCGGCCATCTCTGTGACACTTTCAAGAAGAAGCACTGCATCAGCATCATTGTGCGAATAATAACGGGTTAAGGCTAAATAGTACAGGCTCATCATTTCCTTTTCCTTTGGGCCATACTTTCGGAAAAACTGATATGCAGGCATAGCCAAAGAATCGGACGCCACATTCACATAGTTCTTGTCCAGCGCCATCGCCTTCAAAAGGCGGTACTCCGCCAATGTCCTCCCATGGAAAGCCGATGCGTCCATCGCATTCAGAGCAACCAGGGCGCTGTCCGGCCTCTCTTGAATGTAATTCCATATCTGAGACACCTCATTCCTGGTCCGGCAGGAAGAGAGCACCAAAATACAGATTATCAGGGTTGTAAATAAATTTTTCATTGTAACAATCACAAAAAAACAAAAGACTGCCGACGATTTTGATACATAAGAAGGAGTGACAAAATATCCATGCAGCAACGCCGGCAGCCTGTATCTAACTGACGGGAAAAAACACAGGGGCCCTAATAATAGTCCTGAGGTCTTGGAATACCTGGCTTACTATCATAGGAACCCCCGTGCGTAGCACGAGGGATATCCTATTGCCAGACACTAAGCCATAAAAGTTTCCAAGTTTCAGGAATGTCAGCAAATCGGATTTCTCTCTGGAAATCGTCTACAGTATTGTTTGCTGCAAATATACCAATTAATTCTTAAATACCATAACTAACGCCCGAAAACAAGAGGGCACATACCTGGTATGTACAACGGAGTAGAACGTGGCGGCAAGCACTTTTGACGTGTTTCGCGTCGAGCCCGAAGTGGAGGACCGCCCCTCCCCGGCCCCACCGCCGGGACACACCAAAACAACCCCGCATCACTGCGGGGTTGTTTTGGTTAGTTAGTAGTGTATTCTTACCTTAAAGAAGAAGGTTAATTAGTTGGTTAGAAAAAGCGTTTCGTCATGGAAAAGGAGCTTTCACCCGTTTTCTTGATGCAAATATACAATTCTTTTTTATTCTTCCAAAATTTTTTAAACTATTTTTTATTAAATAAAAATTTTTAAAAAGTGAAACTTACTTTTAGCATGAAATTTATTGGAGGCTGGGGGTAAACTCCAACACCGTAATAAAGGGTCCCATCGTCCTTGGAGATGGATTCCCAGCGCCACCCGGAGGCGTAATACATGTGATTGAGGAGGTTATGCACATAGAAACCCAGATTCAGGCGGCCGGGGCCCAGGACAAAGCTCTTCTGCACCTGCGCATCCATCACAAAGTAGCGCGGAATCTCCATTTCTTCCCGCATGGAGTTGTCCAGATACTGTTTTCCTACATATTTTCCATCCACACAGAAAAGCCAATTCTTCCAGGGAGTAAAGGTAAGGCGGCCCATGCCTATGGCCGAAGGAGACATGAGCATGGTAGTCTTCCCGTAATTCACCGGCACGGTTCCGGAGTAGTCGTCATAAGGGACATAGGAAGTATAATCGGCAATCTGGTTGAGGGAAAGCGTAAGGTTGCCGTCGGCCCTGAGCCAGCGGAGGGGCTGCCATACGGCCGACAATTCCACACCCCTGCGCCAGGAACGGGGCACATTTTCCTTGATGGCATAGCCGGAAGAAGACAACTGGCCCGTTTCCAGAAGCATGTCCCTGTATTCCATGAGATAGATATTGGCCGATGCGCTGAGCTTCTTTCCGGTAAAGGCATAGCCAGCCTCAACGTCCACCATCTTTTCGGGGCCGATGGGGTTGTCGCGCGAGCCCTTGATGTTCTCCTTGATATCTCCACGGCCCGGTTCGCGGTTCCCCGCAGCCACGGAAGCATACAGTTTGTGGGCGCCCCAGGAAGCGGTAACGCCGCCCCTCGGGTTGAAGAAACGCCAGTTGGTCATGTACTCGAAGCGGTCTTCATCGGCCCGGCCATATTCTATCCAGTCGTCATCTACGCCCATCAGTTTATAGCGTATGCTTCTGTACTGAAGGTCCACATAGGCGGTGAGCCAGTCCAGCGGGTGGTATTCGGCCCTTACAAAAACGCCCCGGTCCAGTTTGGTGCCCGTATTGGAATACCAGTCCGGAGACTCTACGTCTCCCAGGGTCTTGGTCCAGAGCACGGTGCCCCAGTGGCCGCCCCGGTAGTTGCTCCAGTTAAAGCCGCCGGTAATGTCCAGCACCCGGGACCGGTACTGCAGGTTGGAATTGAGCACCCAGTAGTCGTTGTCCATGCCTTTGCGGTAAATGATGTCGCTGCGGGCAGGCTGGATATCGGCCGGGAAGCCATAATTCTTAAGTTTCTTGTTGGATTTGTAGTATTCGTCAAAGCCGTCCCCACGGGTATAATTAAAGGTGTTGGACCAGGTGAAACGCTCCCCGAAAGCACGGGTATAGCTGAGTTGCACGTGGTGCTGGCGGTAATTGTCCGTCTGGTTGGGATAGTACTGGACATTCCCCTGCTCGTCATAATACTCCCCCGCCCCGTTGTACCGGCGGTCTATGGCATACTGCTCCAGGTCTATGCCGTCCCAGGTGATGCCGCTCTTCTGGTTGCCCATGAGGTAGGTAAGGCGCAGGGAGCGCTTGCCGCTGAGCCAGCCCAGCACGGCAAACAGGGACTGGGAGTTCACCTGGGCGTTACGGATGTACCCGTTTGTATGGCCCACGTTCCCGGCAATATTGAAGTAGAAGCCACCGTGAAGAAGACCTGTAGAGAAGGCTGCAGAAGCGATTCCGGTGAGGAAAGAGCCGCCGCTCAGTTCCACGGAACCGGTTGGCCGGTCGCCCGCAAAGGCCGTATTCATGTTGATGCTGGCGCCAAAGGCACCCGCTCCGTTGGCCGATGTCCCCAGTCCGCGCTGCACCTGCACGGAAGAAAGCAGTTTGGTAAGGGAAGGGATGTTCACCCAGAATACCTCCTGGCTTTCTGCATCGTTAAGCGTAATGCCGTTCAGAGTAACGTTGATCTGAGAGCCCTTGGACCCTCGGATGGTCATGGCCGAGTTGCCCAGGCCCGTACCGCCTTCGTTGTACGTTACCACGGAAGGCAGCAGGTTCAGGGTCATGGGAAGGGAATTCATGGGGTTGTCGCCCTCCAGATCGGCCTTTCCCAGGCTTGTAAAAGTAACGGGAGTCTGTTTGCCGGCACGGGAGGCCGACACGGTGGCGGAGTCCAGACGCTCCACCTTTTCCTCCTGCGCATTCGCAGCGAGGGGCAGCACGCACAGTGCCGCAATCAAAAAGTGTTTTTTCATTTCCTTACGACGGTATCAACCGTATCAAGTTCAAAGGGTATAATCTCAGAAATCTGAGATTTCTTCTTTAAACGACTGGTTCACTTCGTTCCGAATAATCTCAGTTTCACCCCTAATTTTATTTAGAGTCTGTTTTGAAATGATTGATATTTTTATTTATAGTTTATTTTTGTGGAAATTTTTCTTGAAAATTTTTGGCCATAGGGGGTTCCTATGGGTGAAA
>CAJOLS010000033.1 GCA_905235535.1 uncultured Bacteroidales bacterium | reverse complement strand
CCTTGTTCACAGTTGCCTTGTTCAGGGAAACTGTCTTGTAGCTAAGTGTGTCCACTGTCTTGATAATTAATGGTTTAACATAAAAGTTGCGATCCCCCTACAATCAGAGGGACCGCAAAGGTAGGAATTTTTTGCGAAATAACCAAAAGAATCCTTGTCAGAAGCGATAGCCTATACCAAGGCGCAGGGGAAAGTAACGAGGGCCGAAACCCAACTCGGCCAAACCGTAGAAGGACCGGCCAAAAGTAATGCCGATGGGCGTGTACTGGAAACCCTCATACCACCCAAGAGACCACTCTTTAAACGTAATATGCCTAAGCGGGACGGAATATCCCACCCCCGAATAGGCAGTAAACGATTTTTTCCTCAGCCAATGAAAATAGACGGAGGGAGTTAAAACCATAGTGAAATCCTCTCCCCAATAGACTCCACGGTCGTTCCCGGCAGAAAGGCCGACCGAAAGCCACGACTTGGAGAAAAAACGGAATGTCAAATCATATTCCAAAGGAAAGGACTTTGCTTGACCGCCTTTGGGCATCCCCATCATCGTATAGCCCGTGGAAGCCGATATTTCAAATCGGGAGAACTCCGTCTTCTGCTCCTGAGCAGAAACTCTTGCTATACTTAGAAGGAAAACAAACGGGAGAAGGATGAAACAAGACAACTTATTCATATAACTGGCAAAAATATAAATCTCTGAAGTATCAGAATAAATGGCAACAGCTATGCCACACAGCCTACCTTCACTCTGCAAGCTGTTTGAATGTGAACTCGTAGAAGATGTCCCCCGCCGTAACGGTCAGTTGAAGCGGTCGCTGCTTGGCCGTATCATTTGCCTTGAAAACAACCTTTAACACATTCCCTCCAATCTCCGCCTTGAACCAGTCTGTCGCTATCGTTTGAGGGGTATTGTTCCCCGCGTCCGGATAAAAGTACACTCCGTTAGACTTGGCGTTTGACAACCACGGCGATGAATAATTCTTGCAGACAAAAACAAGCTCACGACCTGATGCAGGAATACTGTAATTATTCGCATAGGATGGCACGGGGACTTCAAGAACCCATTCCATCGGTGACCCATTGCCGTCTGGCAGTTCTTTATCACAAGAAACGACAGAAAAGGCAACAAGTAGCGTAAGAACGATTCTCCAAATCTTAAGTTTTTATGGTTACAATCCATACACCCCTTCCACCTCCGGGCTTTCGGCGCCCCAGCGGGCGGCCACGTAATCCAGGGTGGAGAAGATTTCTTCCGGGTCTTTGGAGGTGACCAGTTTGATGCGGGTGTCCTTGAAATCCCGCAGGCCTTTGAAGTAGCAGCTGAGGTGGCGGCGCATCTCATACACGCCGGTCACAGGGCCTTTGAGATCTAAGGAAAGCTGGAAGTGGCGTTTGGCAAGGGACACGCGGTCCCGGACGCTCATGGGCGGAAGTTCCTCCCCGGTATCCAGCAGATGCCGGATTTCCGTGAAAATCCAGGGATGGCCAAAGGAGGCACGGCCCACCATAATTCCGTCCACGCCATAACGCTCAAATGCCTCCAGGGCCTTTGGGGCCGAATTGATGTCTCCGTTTCCAATAATAGGTATGTGCATCCGGGGGTTGTTTTTCACCTCTGAGATGAGCGTCCAATCGGCCTCTCCCTTGTACATCTGGCAGCGAGTGCGGCCGTGGATGGTAAGGGCCGATATGCCCACGTCCTGAAGCCGCTCGGCCAGTTCCACTATAATTTTGGAGTTGTCATCCCAGCCCAGGCGGGTTTTGACGGTGACAGGCTTGTCCGGGACGGCCTCCACGATGGCGCGAGTGATGGCCACCATCTTGTCCGGCTCCTTCATCATACCACTGCCGGCGCCCCGGCCGGCAATCTTGGAAACCGGGCAGCCGAAGTTGATGTCCACGATATCGGCCCCGTGGCCTCCGGCCAGCTCTGCGGCCCTGTCGGCCATTTTGGCGGCATCCACCATGGCCTCGGGAATGCTGCCGTAGATTTGCACGGCCACCGGAGCTTCTTCCTCCAGGGTGTGCATTTTGGCAATGGTCTTGGAAACATCGCGCACCAGGCCGTCGGAACTGACGAATTCCGTGGTGACCATGGCAGCGCCCGCTTCCCGGCAAAGGATGCGGAAACTGGCGTCCGTGACGTCTTCCATGGGAGCCAGCGTTACGGGCCTGAAGCCCAGGTCTATGTTTCCTATTTTCACGTTGCAAAGGTACACAAAATTTGACTATCTTTGCAGGATATAAACAGTAAGACTTATGGAGAGAAATATCAAGACCATCGGCATCCTGACCTCCGGAGGAGACGCCCCCGGCATGAACGCAGCCATCCGTGCTGTCACCCGTACCGCCCGCTACCACAACATGAACGTGATTGGCGTCATGCGTGGATATCAGGGCCTCATCGAGAAAGAGTTCATCAAGTTCACCTCCTCTTCCGTATCCAATACCATCCAGCGCGGAGGCACCATCCTCAAGACCGCCCGTTGCCAGGAGTTCCTCACCCCCGAAGGCCGAAAAAAAGCCTACGAGAATATAGTGGCGGCCAATATTGACGCCCTGGTGGTCATCGGCGGAAACGGTTCCCTCACCGGAGCCCAGCTCTTCGCCCGGGAATACGACATTCCCATCATCGGCCTGCCCGGCACCATCGACAACGACCTGTACGGAACGGACTCCACCATCGGCTACGACAGCGCCCTCAACACCATTGTGGAATGCGTGGACAAAATCCGGGATACCGCCAATTCCCACGACCGCATCTTCTTCGTGGAAGTGATGGGCCGTGACGCCGGTTTCCTGGCCCAGAACAGCGCCATCGCTTCCGGTGCAGAGGCCGCCATCATCCCCGAGGGCAAGACGGACGTGGACCAGCTGGCCGAATTCATCGAGCGCGGCAAGCGCAAGAGCAAGAACAGCGCCATCGTGCTGGTGAGCGAATCCCAGAAGGACGGCCACGGCGGCGCCCTCTACTACGCCGAACGTGTGAAGAAGGAATATCCCGAACTGGACTCCCACGTAACCATCCTGGGCCACCTGCAGCGCGGCGGCACCCCCAGCGCCTACGACCGCATCCTGGCTTCCCGCATGGGTTATGCCGCCATCGAGGCCCTTTTGGAAGGCCAGCGCAACGTGATGATCGGCATCAAGAACGACGAAATCGTTTACGTGCCCATCTCCCGCGCTATCAAGATGGACAAACCCATCAACCAAGAGCTTATTTCGGTCCTCAACGTCCTTTCCATGTAATGCTGTACAGGATTGTCCTTGCCCTGCGCCATTTCTCCTACGACAAAGGCCTGAAGAAGGTCCGTCACGCCTCCGTCCCCACCGTCTGCGTGGGCAACATCACGGTGGGCGGCACCGGCAAAACGCCCCACACGGAAATGATCCTTGGGAAACTGCTGGAAAGCGACAACTGGGCCTGTCGCCACATCGCCGTCCTTTCCCGCGGCTACAAACGCCGCTCCAAGGGCTTCCAGCTTGTCCCCCGGGACGGCTCGGCCCTCCTGTACGGGGATGAACCCGCCCAGATGGCGCACAAGTTCCCTTCCGTCACCGTGGCGGTGGACAAGAACCGCATCCGTGGCTGCAAGAAGCTCACGGAAACCGGTACTCAGGAGAAAGGGGCCGATGTCATAGTCCTGGACGACGCTTTCCAATACCGCAAACTGGCCGCCACGGTGAGCATCGTACTGGTAGATTACAGCCACCCGGTGAACAAAGACCACCTGCTGCCCTGGGGCCGCCTGAGGGACCTTCCTTCCCGTTTGAGAAAGGCCGATGCCGTCATTCTCACCAAGTGCCCCCCGTATCTGGACGAAGGGGAAAAGACGCAGTGGCGCATACGGCTGGGCCTGAAGGCTGAGCAGCCGCTGTTCTTCTCCTCGGTCTCCTACGCGGCCGCCGAGCCCGTTTTCCCGGAAGCAGATCCTCACTACATCTACGCCCGGCGCCTGGTACTGGTAACGGGCATCGCCAATGACGCTCCGCTGCGCAGCCACCTTTCGGACACCTATAAGATTATCCGCCGGATGGAGTTTGGAGACCATCACCGTTACACCCGGGGAGACATGCACAAACTGGCATCGGCCATCAGGGAAAACCCCACGGCCTGCCTCATGACCACAGAAAAAGACGCCCAGCGTATGCGGGACGTCAAAAAAGTAGATGACAAGCTGAAACTGCGCCTGTTCTATATGCCGGTGAACCGGTGAAAGCCACCTTCCTCAGCCCCGAGGAAGAAGCCGCGTTCACGGCTTTCCTGCTGGAGAAGCTGGGGGCCCCGGCAAATGGTTAATCCCCCTCCAGCACGCGGTTCTGCACCCTTACGGACTCGTCGTGAATGGCATTGAAAATGGCGCTGACGATCTCTTCGGAAAGGCCCAGCGCCTTTCCTTTTTTTAATGACGCATTTCGTGTATATGTGTGTTTATATGACAGAAAATATTATTTTATCGTATCAGTAGTAGTAAAACAACTTAACGTAAAATCCTATGTGCACGTTTCATCATTTGTTTAAAAAACAGAACACTGTGCAACAATTCCTGCTTTTTAGTATGTCGGCCTTCATTTCTCTTGTGTTATCATGCTCTCCCCTTCCATCGGCTATGCCTGACTTAACACACCCGGCAGTGTCTCTCTTGCCCGGAGAATGTTTGGTCGACAACAACCTTAAGTGCGTGTATAGCAACAGCTATGGAGAAGGCCGATACTACGGTTTTCGTTTTAGTCTTAATGTGGAGACTCAATACGAAGTTGTGGAACAAGGTCACTATTTTTCAGACGTTTTTCCCATTCGACATAGACATCGTCCTACAGATTCTGTATTTAAACAGTTTGGGGGTAATGCCCGGCGAGTAAAAGAACAGTATGATTATATTTGGAACGATCTGGATATCTCTCAGAGCACTGTCTTCTATAAAGGAGAAATGACCCTTGTGGCCGACAAGGAGTTTGCCGGCATTCCCGCCGGCGAGAATCTGGCCGGTCTAATAGAGTCCCCTACCCCCACTGGCAATAAACCTGTAATCCATCTCGAACCTTTCAACAGTGATTCGATGCAGATGCTTCCATTAGTGCCTATAAATAGAATAGTATTATTCGGCCCCTCCAATAATCAAGACGATTATTTGGCCAGCGAAGCAGAATACATTGATGTAGATAAAACGGCGTTGCTTGGTTTTGTCATACCAGTTCAAGACTGTGAATTTGTTTCCGAATTCGTTTCATTTAAACTATCTGTCCCTATCCGTTCCGCACAGTATTTGACCTGGATTAACGATAGATTGTCAAATGAGAACGCACAAATGAATTGGAAAGAAGACATTCTGACTTGTCAATTCCATTCCAATGTAGGGCTTCGTAAGAAACCACAATAGCCACGGTTAATCCCCCTCCAGCACGCGGTTCTGCACCCTTACGGACTCGTCGTGAATGGCATTGAAAATGGCGCTGACGCTCTCTTCGGAAAGGCCCAGCGCCTTTCCTTTTTCAGACATGCCGGAAAGCACCTGCTCCCAACGGACCGCCTGCAGGATGGCCACGTTGTGCTCCTTTTTGTACTGGCCGATGAGCCTGCTCACCTGGTTACGGTCTGCCAATAGCTTGATAAGGCTCTCGTCCAGGACGTCAATGCGGGCACGCAGGGCGTCGATTCCTTCCCGGTAGGCCTCGTTGTCCGAGGTGTTTTCGCGGATGACCAGGCTCTCCAGAAGGGTTTGAAGGTCTGAGGGGGTGAGCTGCTGCTTGGCGTCGCTCCAGGCGCAGGCGGGGTCACAGTGGCTTTCCACCATGAGGCCGTCCAGGCCCAGGTCCATGGCCCGCTGGGACAACTCCAGCAGATATCTGCGGTCTCCGGCCATGTGGGAAGGGTCTGCAAAGAAGGCCATGTGCGGATAGCGGGTACGAAGCTCGATGGCAATTCTCCAGCCCGGGTCGTTGCGGTACGGGATGGGGACCGACGTGGAGAAGCCGCGGTGGATGACACCCAGTTTGCGGATGCCGGCGCGGTTCAGGCGCTCCAGGGCGCCAATCCAAAGGTCCAGGTCCGGGCTCACGGGATTTTTCACCAGCACGGGGATGTCCGTGCCTTCCAGCGCATCGGCAATCTCCTGCATCAGGAAGGGATTGGCCGATGTACGGGCGCCAATCCACAGCATATCCACACCGTACTTGATGCACTGCAGGACATGTTTCTCGGAAGCCACCTCCGTGCAAACCTTCATTCCCAGTTCCGTCTGCACCCGTTTGAGCCACTTGAGGCCGGGAGTGCCCACTCCTTCAAAGGAGCCCGGGTGGGTGCGCGGCTTCCAGATGCCGGCGCGGAAAACGTGGATGCCGAAGGCGTCCAGCCCTTTGGCGGTCTCCATGACCTGTTCCTCGGTCTCTGCGCTGCAGGGACCGGCAATGCACATGGGACGAGGAAGAGTAAAGAATCCCCACTCGGTTCCGGGAATGATATCCAATTCGTGAGCCATTATTTCAATATTCTTTTAATCTTGTTAGCTTCTGTGATAAGTTCTCTAAGGCGTGCCTCGTCAAAAGTGGCGATGGCGTCCCGGAACTGCTGTATCTCTTTCATATAAGTGTCCATCACCTGGAGCATGTTGTCCCGGTTCTG
This sequence comes from uncultured Bacteroidales bacterium, assembly GCA_905235535.1. Lineage (GTDB taxonomy): Bacteria > Bacteroidota > Bacteroidia > Bacteroidales > UBA932 > Cryptobacteroides. Next base: position 13,322 of record CAJOLS010000033.1, on the reverse strand, counting down.
GGTGAGGATGGGGACCCACATATCGGCATTGGACTTGGCCAGGCGCACCGTGGAGGCGAAACCGCCGGAGGCCAGGTCGAAGATATGTTTCTCGTCCTTTTCCTTTTCCAGCACCGTGAGGGCCAGGGCAAAGGAAGTGACGTGCGAAATGTGCGAGACATAGGCCGTATGGACGTCGTGCTGGTCTGCGTTCATGAAGGTGAGGCGCATGTTCAGCACCCTGTACAGTTCCTCGACGGCTTTCACCGCCTGGGGGGCCGACTGTTCCGCATCGGCAAAGATGCAGGCACGCCCGTCGAAAAGCCCCGTCTGGGCGGCGCCGGGACCGCTGTACTCCGTGCCGGCCATGGGGTGCGTGCTCACAAACTGCGGCCGGCGGGAGTGGTACTTCACGGCGTGGCAAATCTGGCTCTTGGTGGAACAGACATCTATGACCAGTTGCCGGGGGCCGATTTTGTCCAGGATGGCCGGAATGAGCTTCACGGCTGTCCCTACCGGAACGGCCACCACTATGATATCGGCCTTCCCTATGCATTCTTCCTGGCTTACCACCTGGTCCACCAGGCCCATTCGGAGGGCCGTCTCTGCATTCCCGGGATTATTCTCCACGCCCAGGACCCTGCCGACATAGCCCCGGTGCTTCAAATCCAGCGCCAGGGAACCGCCGATAAGGCCCAGTCCTATTACTCCTAAAGTTACTTGCACAACGCACTGATTTTCTCATACGCCTTCTCCAGGGTGGGGACGTTGGCGCAGAGGGAGATGCGAAGGTGATGCGCACCGTTGCTGCCGAAGATGAAGCCCGGGGTGAGGAACACGCCGGCCTCGTAGAGGATGCGGTCGCTCCATTCAACGGCTTCCCCGGAAGGGACGCGGCCCCAGACATACAGGCCGCCGGCCTCGGAATCGTACTTGCAGCCCAGCTTGTCCATGATGCGGCGGGCCACCACCTGGCGTTTCTTGTATTCTTCGTTTAATTTCTCATACCAGGAATCCGGAGAATTCAGGGCCACCACGGCGGCCTCCTGGATGCCGCGGAACATACCGGAATCCATCTGGGATTTCACCTTCAGGAGCTCCTGGATCACAGCGGCGTCTCCCAGCATCATACCCACACGCCAGCCGGCCATGTTGTGGCTCTTGGAGAGGGAATTCATCTCCAGGCAGCACTCTTTGGCATCGGGGATGGAGAAGATGGACTGGGGCTGGTTGAGCACGAAACCGTAAGGGTTGTCGTTCACCAGCAGAATCTTATGCTTTTTGGCAAAACCAACCAGCTTTTCAAACACTTCCCGCCTGGCAGGAGCGCCGGTGGGCATATTGGGGTAGTTCACCCACATGAGCTTGACACCCGTGAGGTCCATGGCCTCCAGGGCGTCGAAGTCCGGATACCAGCCGTTGGCTTCCACCAGGTCGTAGGTTACCAGCTCTGCCTCGCACATGCGGGTGGAGGAAGTATAGGTGGGGTAACCGGGATTGGGAACCAGCACCTTGTCCCCGGGATTGAGGAAGGTGAGGGACAGCAGCAGGATGCCTTCCTTGGAGCCCATGAGGGGCTGGATTTCGGAGGCAGGGTCCAGCTGCACGCCGTACCACTTGGCATACCAGCTGGCTATGGCCTGGCGAAGTTCAGGAATGCCCACGTAGCTCTGGTAACCATGCATATTCTTCTTGCGGGCCGTCTGGCAAAGAGCCTCGACGGCTTCTTCCGACGGGGCGCCGTCCGGGGAGCCGATGCCCAGGTTAATCACCGGGTCCAGGCCTTTGGCGGCACGTTCTGCGTTCAGCTTGGCAATCTCCTTGTTCTTGATGGAGAAGTAATACTCCTTGACCGAAAGGGTTCTGTTGGCGGGTTGAATGATCATGATATTGGGTTCGTTTTACAAAGAAGCGGTGTATTCTCCCAGGATTTGAAGGTCCTCCAGAAGGGGGCGCACGGCCGATAAGGCCTGCCGGTACCGTTCCAGGGAGGAGAACTTGATATCGGCATAAAAGAAGTACTGCCACTCGCGGCCGGGGATGGGCAGCGACTGGATACGGGTAAGGTTCATCTCGTAGAATGAGAGGATGGTAAGAATCTGAGCCAGCGAACCGGGCTTGTGGGGCAGGGTGAAACACAGGATAGCCTTGTCTATCTGCCTCTTGGGCACCTGAAGCTTAGGATCCAGGATGAGGAAACGAGTGAAGTTCTGCTTGTTCGTCTCTATGCCGGGGGCCAGGATCTCCAGGTTATACAGGCTGGCCGCCAGATCGGAGGCAACGGCTCCTACGCCCTGCAGGCCTTCCCGGGCCACCTGGGCGGCACTCTTGGCCGTGTCTTCACTTTCGGTAAGCCGAATCCAGGGGGCGTTCTGCTCAAACCAGGGGCGGGTCTGGTTGATGGCCATATAATGGGTGCGCACTTCCTGGAGGTCTTCCAGTTTCTGGCCCGGCAGGGCCATGAGGTTTTGCTCTATCCGGATATACACCTCTCCTGTCACCGGCACATTCCGGCTTCTGAGAAGCTCAAAATTATGGATGAGACCGCCGGAGACGGTGTTTTCGATGGCCATGACGGCCGCATCGGCCCTACCCTGCTCCATCGCGTCATACAGCCCCTCAAAGGTGTCGCATTCCACAACACCTGTCTCTCCATAAAAAAGACGGGCTGCCTGTTCGTGAAAGCAGCCCTTATATCCTTGAATGGCAATCCTGCGCATGGATACTTAGACCGTGAGGATGTCCTTTTCCTTGGCGGCGATGAGCTCGTCCACCTTCTTCACCCACTTGTCCGTCACCTTCTGGAGCTCGTCTTCTCCCTCCTTCTCTCCGTCCTCGGACAGGCCGTCGTTCTTCTGGGCCTTCTTCAGCTGGTCTATACCGTCCCTGCGGACGTTGCGGATGCTAACCTTGGTGGTTTCTCCCTGGGCTTTGGCCTTCTTGATGAGCTCTTTGCGGCGTTCCTCCGTGAGCGGGGGAACCATGCAGCGGATGATTTCGCCGTTATTGGACGGAGTAAGACCCACGTTGGCGTCCAGGATGGCCTTCTCAATTTTGCCGATAAGGCTGCGCTCCCAGGGCTGGATGGCGATGGTCTTGGCATCCGGAGTGGTGATGGAAGCTACCTGGTTAAGCGGCGTGGCCGTACCATAATAGTCCACCATCACGGGATTGAGGATGGCGGGAGATGCCTTTCCAACGCGGTAATTCTTGAGGTCTTCCTCCAGATAATCTACGGTGTCCTGCATCTTGACGGACATGGCGTCCACGATTTCTTTCGCTTGCGGTAACATAGGTTTCTTCCTTTTTAAATTTTTTGCGTGAGTGCAAATATAGTAATTTTTTCCTATCTTTGACACGCAACAATAGATAAGGATTATGTTAAAGAAACTTAGAGTGGCGCTGGCCTGGATTTTCTGGGTGGGGATTACCCTCCTCTTTCTGGACTTTACGGGAGCGCTGCACGGCTATTTGGGCTGGATGGCCAAGGTCCAATTTCTCCCTGCCGTATTGGCCCTCAACCTGGGCGTAATAGCCGCCCTGGTGCTACTGACGCTGGTCTTCGGCCGCGTGTATTGTTCCATCATTTGCCCGCTGGGCGTGTTCCAGGACGGCATTTCCTGGCTGGGAACCCACAAGAGCAAGAAACCGTACCGGTACAAGAAAGAGAACAAATGGCTCCGCTATGGCGTATGGGTCGCCTTTGTGGTTTGCCTCATTTTGGGCGTCCACGTGGTAGTGACCCTCCTGGCCCCGTACAGCGCCTATGGCCGTATGGTCCAGAACCTCCTGCAGCCTGTGTACCTCTGGGGCAACAACCTGCTGGCTGCCCTTTCGGAGCGGGCCGGCAGTTACGCCTTCTACGAAAAAGAGGTGTGGCTCAAGAGCGTGTCTTCCCTGGTCGTTGCCATCGTCACCCTGGCGGTGATTGTGGCGCTCTCCTTCAAGGGAGGGCGCACGTACTGCAACAGCATCTGCCCCGTGGGCACCACGCTCAGCTTCCTCTCCCGCTTCTCCATGTTCCGGCCGATGATCGATGAGGAAAAATGCAAGCACTGCAAGGCCTGCGAACAGCATTGCAAGGCCCGGTGCATAGAGATTGCCCAGGATAGCGCACACATAGACCATTCCCGCTGCGTAGATTGTTTCAACTGCATAGATGAGTGCAAGTTTGGTGCATTGAAGTACCGCTGGGCCTGGGGGGCCGGTCATTCTGAGCCGAAGGTGAAGAATGACAATAATCCTCAGAATGACAAGGGGCGCAGGGCGTTCATGACCGGAACGGCCCTTGCCGTGGGTGCCGCGGCGCTCAAGGGCATTGAGGCCCGGGCCCAGGAAGCTGCCAAAAAGACGGACGGCGGTTTTGCCGACATCCTTCCCAAGCAGGCTCCGAGACGCGAAAAGCCCATCACGCCTCCCGGAAGCATGGGAGCGAGGAACTTCTACCTCCGCTGCACGGGCTGCCAGTTGTGCATTGCCGAATGCCCCAACAATGTGCTTCGGCCTTCCGGGGACCTGGAACATCTGATGCAGCCGGAAATGAGTTTCGAGAAAGGCTACTGCCGGCCGGAATGCACCCGCTGCGGAGAGCTTTGCCCCGCCGGAGCCATCCTGCCCATCAACAAGGAAACCAAGACCCGCTTTCACATCGGCACGGCCGGCGTGAATGTGGACCTTTGCTTAGAGGCCACCGGCAAGAGCCCCTGCGGCAAATGTGCCGAATCCTGCCCCACGGGTGCCATCATCATGGTCCGGCAGGGAGAACGCCGCCGCCCGGCCGTGGCCGAAGAGGTTTGCATAGGCTGCGGCAAATGCGAATATCTGTGCCCTGTGCGGCCCGTCAGCGCCATAGTGATTAATGGGAAAACCGTCCATATATCCACCCAAAGTCCATCCCCCGAGGGGAGGGGGTAACGTGGACATTTTATTTTTCATGAAATGAAACGTAGAGATTTTATAACCATAAGCGGAGCGGCCGCCATTGCTGCCGCCTGCGCACCCGCCACCAACAGGAAGAAAGCGACATCGGCCCCGGAAGGACCGGAGCAGATGCTTATGCGGGAAAACCCCCGCAATGGAGACAAAATATCGGCCCTGGGCTTCGGCTGCATGCGCTGGCCCATGATAGACGACGGAAAGGGTGGCCGCGTCATTGACCAGGAGGCCGTGAACGAGATGGTGGACTATGCCATCGAGCACGGCGTCAATTACTTTGACACTTCCCCCGCATACCTGCAGGGACAGAGTGAAAAGGCCGCCGGCACTGCCCTCAGCCGCCATCCCCGCAGCAGCTACTATATCGCCACCAAGCTGTCCAACTTCGGGGATGCATCTGCCCAGGCATCCAGAAAGATGTTCTTTGACTCCCTGGAGCAGCTGCACACGGATTATTTCGACTATTACCTGCTTCACGCGATTGGCCGGGGCGGGAGAGCGGCCTTCAACAATCGCTATGTAGATAACGGCATCATCGAATTCCTGCAGGAGCAGAAAGCCGCCGGCCGCATCCGCAACCTGGGCTTCAGTTTCCACGGCGCCAAGCACGAGTTTGACACCTTCATGGAAATGCACGACAACGGAGAAATGTTCTGGGACTTCTGCCAGATAGAGATGAACTATGTGGACTGGGCCCATGCAGACGGCGTGCGCAACGTCAATGCCGATTACCTGTATGCCGAACTGGACAAACGGGAGATTCCCATCGTAATCATGGAGCCCCTGCTGGGCGGCCGCCTGGCCCGCGTGCCGGAAGGGATTGCCCGCCAGATGAAGGAGCGGGAACCGGACTGCAGCGTAGCCTCCTGGGCTTTCCGTTTCTGCGCCACATATCCCCGTGTGCTCACCGTCCTCTCCGGTATGACCAACATGGACCCGCTGAAGGAAAATATCCAGACCTTCGGCCATTTCCAGCCCCTGACGGAAGAGGAAATCGAGTTCCTGGAGCGGATGGCCACCCAGATGATGGAGTTCCCCATGGTCAACTGCACGGACTGCAAATACTGCATGCCCTGCCCCTGGGGCATTGACATCCCCGGCACCTTCCAGCACTACAACCGTGCCGTCACGGACGGCACCTACGCCCAGAGCACGGCCCAGAAGGACTATGCCAAGCTCAAGAAAGCCTATCTGGTAAGCTACGACCGGGCCGTTGCCACGGTTCGCCAGGCAGATCACTGCATCGCCTGCGGAGAATGCCTGAGCCACTGCCCCCAGAGCATCCCCATCCCGGACCAGCTCAAGCGCATAGCCCGGTATGTTGAAAACCTGAAGCAGGATACCCTCTAAGCATTTGGGCGAGGTGGGTTTTCGTGCCGCCCACCTCGCCCATGAAAATGCCATTTGAATAGCCCGGAACGGGTAAAGAATGGGCCAGGTAGGTTGCTTAAAAACCCACCTGGCCCAAATGTTTGCAAACGCCTGAATTAGCGCAGCTTCTTGTAACCGTAACGGGCCTCTTCGGCCAGTTCGATCTCAATGCGCATGAGGCGGTTGTACTTGGCGATACGGTCTGTACGGGACAGGGAACCGGTCTTGATCTGGCCGCTGTTGGTGGCCACGGCGATGTCGGCGATGGTGGTGTCCTCCGTTTCACCGGAGCGGTGGGAAGTAACGGTGGTGTAGCCGTGACGGTGAGCCATCTCGATGGCGTCCAGGGTTTCGGTGAGGGAACCAATCTGGTTCACCTTGATGAGGATGGAGTTACCGGCACCCATCTCGATACCCTTCTGCAGGTACTTCACGTTGGTTACGAAGAGGTCGTCGCCTACCAGCTGGCACTTGTCGCCGATGGCCTTGGTGAGCTTCACCCAACCTTCCCAGTCTTCCTCGGACAGACCGTCCTCGATGGAGTCGATGGGGTACTTGCTGATGAGCTGCTTGAGGTAGTTGATCTGCTGGTCGGTGCTGAGCTTGCGGCCGCGGGGATCCTTCTTCTTGCCGTCCTTGAGCTGCTTGTAGTCGTAGAAGAACTTGCCGTCCTCCTTGAAGCAGAACTCGGAAGCTGCGCAGTCCATGGCGATGGTAACGTCCTTACCAGGAACGTAACCGGCGCCTTCGATGGCGGCGATGATGCAATCCAGGGCGTCGTTGATGCCCTTCAGAGCGGGAGCGAAGCCACCTTCGTCACCCACGGCGGTGGACAGGCCACGGCCCTTGAGCACTTTCTGCAGGGCGTGGAAAACCTCGGCACCCATACGGACGGCCTCTGCCTCGTTGGCGGCGCCGATGGGACGGATCATGAACTCCTGGAAAGCGATGGGAGCGTCGGAGTGGGCTCCACCGTTGATGATGTTCATCATGGGAACAGGGAGGACATAGGCATTGGTGCCGCCGATGTAGCGGTACAGGGGCATGCCCAGCTCTGCGGCAGCAGCCTTGGCAACGGCCAGGGAAACGCCCAGGATGGCGTTGGCGCCCAGCTTGCTCTTGGTGGGGGTGCCGTCCAGCTCAATCATGGCTTTGTCGATGGCTCGCTGCTGAGTAGCGTCCATGCCGATGATTTCGGGAGCAATCACCTTGTTCACATTCTCAACAGCCTTGAGAACGCCCTTGCCGCCATAGCGCTTCTTGTCTCCGTCACGGAGCTCGAGGGCTTCATTTTCGCCGGTGGAAGCGCCGGAAGGAACGGCAGCGATGCCGACAAAACCGGAATCAAGGGTAACTTCAACTTCGATGGTAGGATTTCCGCGGGAATCCAGGATCTCTCTACCGAAAACGGATACGATCTGCATAATGATATAGAATTAAAAAATTTGCGTCACACTTGGATGCGGCGCAAATTTACGAATTTATTTGCAGAAAAGGAAGGATTACCGGAGGCTTTCGTCCTTCTCAAGCAGGTATTCGGCAATTTGGACGGCGTTCAGGGCCGCGCCCTTCCGAATCTGGTCTCCGGTGAGCCACAGGGTGATGCCGTTGTCCTCGGCCAGGTCTTTGCGGATGCGCCCTACATAGACGTCGTCCTTTCCGGCCGATTCTATGGGCATGGGGTACACATAGTTCTGGGGGTCGTCCACCAGGGTTACGCCGGGGGCATCGGCCAGTACCCTGCGGATATCGGCCACTTCCAGGGGCTTTTCCGTCTCCAACCACACGGACTCCGAATGGGAACGAAGGGAGGAAACGCGGACGCAGGTGGCCGATGTGCGCACATCGCTATGCATGATTTTGCGCGTCTCGTTGAACATCTTCATCTCCTCCTTGGTGTAATCGTTCTCCGTCATCTTGTCAATCTGGGGAATCACGTTGTACGCCAGCTGATGGGGGAATCTGCTGATGGTTTTCACCTCTCCGGATTCCACCATCTCCCGGTACTGCCGCTCCAGTTCCGCCATGGCGGCCGCACCGGCGCCGCTGGCGCTCTGGTAGGAGCTTACCCGGATGCGGCGGATGTGGCTGAGCTTCTCGATGGGCTGAAGCACCACGACCATCAGGATGGTGGTGCAGTTGGGGTTGGCAATGATGCCGCAGGGCCTTTTGAGGGCATCTTCGGCATTGCATTCCGGAACCACCAGGGGAACGTCCCGGTCCATGCGGAAAGCGCTGGAATTGTCTATCATTACACAGCCGTAGCGGGTGATGTCATCGGCAAACTCCTTGGACGTGCCTGCTCCGGCCGACGTGAAAGCAATGTCGATATCCCTGAAATCGTCATTGTGCTGAAGCAGTTTCACTTCATAATCCTTGCCGCGGAAGGTGTACTTGCGCCCGGCAGAACGCTCGGAGCCGAAAAGGACCAAATCGTCCATGGGGAAATTCCTCTGGGCCAGAATGCGGAGGAATTCCTGTCCTACCGCGCCGCTGGCGCCTACTATTGCTACTCTCATAACAAGAAACTTTGTTTATACCAGACTGCCGATAATCTTGTCCCTGTCTCCGCAGAGCATGTCAATTACCGGAATCTCGATGGTGGTATAACAGCCCGGCTGCTGCTTCAGGGAAGCACGCGCCACGTTCACGAGCACCTGGGCGGTGAGGGCCGGATTATTGATTTTCATATCAAATTCGAAGTACTGGTTGTGCGTTTTTCCGCTCACGCCGTTTCTTACCAGATTCACCCCATGGGCCACATCGTTAAGGGCTTCCACGCTCTCCACGGGGATTACGTGTGTCTCATCGTGGGCAAAGTAAGGGTCTGTCTTGATGGCCTCGGTCACTTTTTCCAGGGAGGCGCCTTCTTCCAACTCTACATACACCATCCTGCGGTGGATTCCCTCCCCGGTGGGGATGGTCATGGAAAGGGCGTCCTTCACCCCTTCCTTGGAACGGGCGCAAACGGAATGGCCCATGGAACGGCCGGGGCCGAAGTTGGTGTAGGTGAGGCCGCGGGGGGCCATACTTTCCATGAGAACGCGCACGATAGAGTCCGAACCCGGGTCCCATCCGGCCGCAATGACGGCAACGGCCTTGTTGGCCTTGGCAAGCGGCATAAGGGCGGCGCGATAATCCAGGATGGAAGTGTGGATGTCGAAAGAATCCACCGTATTGATGCCCAGGGCCAGGTACTTTTTGGCATACTCCTCACATTGGCGGGTGGGTGTAGCCAGGATGGCCACATCCACTTTGCCCAGCTCCTGAATGTCCGTAACCACTTTATAAGGAGCCAGTTCCGGAAAACCGTCCTTGGTGGCCATCCGGCGGACGATGCCTGCACATTCCATATCGGCCGAAGCTTCTACGGCCTCCAGCGCATATTGTCCTATGTTGCCATAACCTACGATGGCTACTTTGATCTTATCCATATTCTTACAAATTTACAACAATTCACTAAACTCGTGTACTCCCCGGAGCCCTTCGGTCATCAGGGCCGCCACAACGGCTCCCTTGGCCAGGCCCTCGCGGGAAAATGCCTCGTGCCGAAGCGTAAGCTTGTCACAGTCGGATTCCAGGGTAAGTGTATGGACGCCGGGAACTTCTCCTTCCCGGACAGAGGCAATTTCAGGTTTTTCGCCCAGGGCGTTCTCTACCAGGGCGCCCAGGGTGATGGCCGTCCCGGAAGGGGCATCCAGCTTGTGGATGTGGTGAATCTCCTCAATGGAGGGGGTATAGCCTGCGCCTTTCAGAAGGGCCGATGCCTTGGCGGCCGCGACAAACAGCGCATTCACGCCCAGGGAGAAGTTGGAGGCATAGACAAGGGGCGTTCCGGCCTCCTCGAAGGCGCGGCGCACATCGGCCTGGATATCGTTCCAGCCCGTAGTTCCCACCACGGCAGCCTTGAAATGCTTGGCAATGAAAGCATAATTGGCCCGGAAGGCCTCCGGGGTGGTGAAGTCTATGCACACGCACTCCTTTGCTACGGCAGGTTCTGTGCCCGAGATGTTTTCGCTGGCTTCCACCAGTTCGATTCCCCGGCTGCAGAGCTCCTTCTCTATCATGTGTCCCATCCGGCCGTAGCCGCTTATGATTACTTTGATCATCTTATTTTTCTCCCCACAATTGGTTCAAGGTTTCTTTAATCAGGGCCTCCGTGCTTTCCAGCGCCGTTACCAGCGGCAGGCGAAGGCTGTTTTCCATCAGTCCCAGCCGGGCCATGGCGGCCTTTCCGGGGATGGGGTTGGCTTCTACGAAAAGGTTTTTGAACAAAGGACGCAGCCTTTCATTCAGCTGCCCGGCCAGTTTCCAGTCTCCTTGCTGGGCGGCGTGTACAAAATCGGCCATTTCCCTGACGGCCACATTGGAAGCGACGGACACTACTCCGTGGGCTCCCTTTTTCATGACGTCCAGGGTTTCGTCGTCGTTGCCGGAGAGGACGCTGAAGCCGGCGGGGGCGCCTTCTATGATCTGATAGATTTGGTCCAGCTTGCCGGAGGCTTCCTTCACCGCCACAATGTTGGGCACGTCGCGGGCCAGGGCCAGGGTGGTTTCCGCCTCGCAGTTGGTTCCGGTGCGGCCGGGAACATTGTAAAGGATGACGGGCTTGTCCGTTGCCAGGGCCAGGGTCTTGAAATACTCGTAAATGCCGCGCTGGGGGGGCTTGTTATAGAAGGGAACCACCACCAGGAAGGCATCGGCATCTTTCAACAATTCCATATTGGCCAGGGTGCCGTGCACACTGTTGGTGCCCACGCCCACTACCACCGGCCTTCCGGCGGCATGCTCTTTTACGGTATTGAAAACCAGGAGTTTCTCCTCGTTGGACAGGGTGGGCGTTTCTCCCGTGGTGCCCAGGGGCACCAGGAAATCGATTCCGGCCTGTACCTGTCGCTCTGTTGTAGCGATGAGCGCCTTCACATCTACCGCTCCCTCCCGGAACGGGGTAAACATAGCTGTTCCACAGCCTTTAATTGCCATATCCACTATTCAAAAAGGTTCTTGCTGAGAGAACGAAGGGTTGCCTCTTTGTCTTCTTCCCTCACCAGGAGGGAAATGTTGTAGTTGCTTCCGCCATAGGAAACCATTCTCACCGGAATGTCCTTCACGGCATTCATCACCTTGGATTCAAAGCCGCAGTTGGCCCAGTCCATATCTCCCACGATGCAAACGATGCACATGTCCAAATCTACGGAAACCGTTCCGTATTTCTTGAGGTCGTGCACAATCTCGCCCAGGTAGCGGGTGTCGTCAATGGTAAGGGAAACCCCCACCTCGGATGTGCAGATCATATCTATGGAGGTACGGTAGCTCTCGAAGATTTCAAAGACCTTGCGCAGGAAACCATAGGCCAGCAGCATTCGGGAAGACTTGATTTTGATGGCCACGATGTTGTCCTTGGCGGCCACGGCCTTGATGACGCCGGAATCCGGAACGCTGTCTATCAAGGTGCCGGGGGCCGAGGGTTCCATGGTGTTGAGCAGGCGCACCGGAATATTGGCGTAACGGGCCGGAAGGATGCAGGTGGGGTGCAGGATTTTGGCGCCGAAATACGCCAGCTCGGCCGCCTCGTCAAAGTGAAGATGGCGTACGGCCGACGTGTTTTCCACCACGCGGGGGTCGTTGTTGTGCATTCCGTCGATGTCCGTCCAAATCTGGATTTCCTCGGCCCCGGTAACGGCGCCGATGATGCAGGCCGAATAGTCCGAGCCGCCCCGCTTGAGGTTGTCCACCTCGTCGCGGGCATTCATGCAGATATAGCCCTGGGTGACGTAAAAATCGGCCCCTCTCTCTTTTTCAAGAAGCTGATCCAAAGACACTTTGATGCTTTCCATGTCCGGTTCTCCCTGGGCGTCCGTCCTCATGAAGGAAAGGGCCGGGAGCAGCCTCACATGGAAGCCCAGCTCCTGGAGGTAGGTAGTCATCAGGAACGTGGACATAAGCTCTCCCTGGGACAGGATGATACGCTCCTGGACTTCGGTGAAGCTGCTTTCCCGGGTGATATCGGCCAGAAGTTGGAAAACGCCGTCGATATAGGCCTGCGCCTTCTGAATGCTCTCCTTCTTTTCGAAGAGCTCCTTGATGACGCAGTTATATTGGGTGTGCAGGGAGGCGATGGTGTCCCGGGCTCCGTCCAGGTTATGGTTATACAGGTAACCGGATATTTCTACAAGTGTATTCGTCGTCCCGGACATGGCCGATAAGACAACAATATCCTTCCCTCCGGAGGTAACGATGCGAGCCACCTCTTTGAACCGCTTCGCGCTTCCCACGGAGGTTCCGCCGAATTTCAGTACTTTCATTTTGGATATACTAAGAATACTCCACAAAATCAACAGCGCAAAGTAACACAGAATAAATGAAATATCCAAACTTTATAAGGAATTTTCGTATAAAAGGTTGAAATATTCATGAATATTCATAAATATTCATTATCTTTGTGCTGTTATATTGAACGGACATGCAGAACATCAAATCCAGACAGTCGGCCTTATTGGAAATTATAGAAGCCGAAACCATCTTCAGCCAGGAAGAACTTATTGAGAAAATGAGCCAAAGGGGAATCAAAACCACCCAGGCAACGCTCTCACGGGACCTCAAGGCCCTGAATATCCGCAAGTTCCCCGGAGAAGGGTACAAACTCTCCCAAAACTCGCACGCGGCATCCCCGTCCGTAGTGAACGGTATTATCCGGGTAGAGATTTCTTTCCCGCTGGCCGTGATCCGTACCCAGGAAGGATACGCCGCCGCAGTGGCCACTTATCTGGACCAGCATCCTACAGACTCCATCCTGGGAACCCTGGCCGGAGACGACACCGTCCTGCTGGGCCTTCGCCAAGGTTACACCCCGGACCAGGTCCTCGCCGCCCTGGAAAAGTGCATGCCCGGTATCCTGGGCCGGGCAACATACCCTTCAGACAATTAAGATTCTTCGGCCTCCGGCCTCAGAATGACAAAAGTCCTTCATGACAAAAGTCCCTCCCCCGAGGGGAGGGGTTTCGGGAGGGGGGAACGAAAGAAGGCGAAGCTTGCTG
>CAJOLS010000032.1 GCA_905235535.1 uncultured Bacteroidales bacterium | reverse complement strand
CTAATTTAGGTGAAATTACTGACAATTGCAAGCCCTTATAAGGGTTTCTTTATCAAGGGCTTGCTAATTTTTGCAAAAAAAATTCTGCGGAATTTAGGTATAAATAAAAATATCAATCATTTCAAAACAGACTCTAAGTTGTCCCCGAAGGATTACGGAGTGAAGCAACCCTGAGGGGGGCTGGGGATTGAACGGCTATTTTTTCCGGTTGGCGAGGGAAATATAGTAAAGTAACGTAGCCAGCGAACCGATGGCGGCAATCACGTACGTGTAGGCGGCCCATTTGAGGGCATCCTTGGCCATGGGCTGGGTTTCGTAATTCACTATTCCGGTACCCTCCAGCCAGCTTACGGCGCGGGCGCTGGCGTTGATTTCCACCGGAAGCGTAATAAAGCTGAAAAGGGTGGTAAGGGCAAACAGCGCAATGCCAATCCACAGCAGGGAAGGCATGATATTAATCAGGAGAACGCCCGCCAGCAGCACCCAGGAAACGATGTTGTTGGAGAAAGACACCACCGGCACCAGCGCGGAACGCATCCGGAGCGGGGCATAGCCCGTGGCGTGCTGCACCACGTGGCCGCACTCGTGGGCGGCTACGGCGGCAGCGGCCACCGACCGGCCGTAATAGACCCCTTCACTCAGGTTCACCGTGCGGGTGGCAGGGTCGTAATGGTCTGTCAGTTTTCCCGGAATGGAGACAATCTTGACGTCCCGGATGCCGTGGGCGGCCAGCATGCGGCTGGCTACCTCGGAGCCTGTCATTCCCAGCGGAACTTCTGAATACTTATTGAAACGACGCTGCAGCACGTTCTGAACCAGCATGCTCAGAACCATAACGGCAATCATTAAAATCCAAATGGTGGAACTGGACATAATTCTTTCTTTTTAATTTTGTTTGTGGAAAGCAAGTATCAAATACCGCGCCCTCCCTGCAAAAATATACATTTTATGACTAAATGTCAGGGTAAAATGTTAATTTTGCACCGTGATTGAAGATGATTTTTCCCGTCTGGAGCTTAGCCTGAAGGCAGCCACGGAGAATTTCCGCTATTTCCGCTCCTTGCTGGAGCCCCAGACCAAACTGCTGGTTTTGGTCAAGGCCAACGCATATGGTCATGGAGGCGTGGAGTTTGCCGCCATGATGCAGCGTGCCGGGGCGGATTACCTGGCCGTGGCCTATCCTGTAGAGGGTCTGGAGCTGCGGCGCAACGGTATTTCCCTGCCCATCCTGGTTCTCACGGCCGGAACAGACTTCTACCCGGAAATCATCAAAACCCGTATGGAACCCTCCATCCCCAACCTGGTGTCCCTGAAGAAACTGGTGGGCATCCTGCGGGAGAAGGGCCTGAGGGATTATCCCGTCCACATCAAACTGGACACCGGCATGCATCGCCTGGGCTTCATGGAAGATGAGCTCCCGGAACTTATAGAGTATCTGAACCAGAACCCCGAGGTGCGTGTGAAAGGTCTCTTCTCCCACCTTTGCGTGGCCGACGAGCCGGACCAGGATGCCTTCACCCGGGAGCAGCTGCACCTTTTCGAGGAGCGTACGCAAAGAATCATGGACGGCATAGGATACAGGCCGATGCGCCACATCCTCAACAGCGCCGGCATCGAGCGTTTCCCGCAGTACCAGTTTGACATGGTGCGCCTGGGAATCGGCATCTACGGCATCAGCGCCCTGCCGGAAGTCCACCTTGCCCCCGTGGCCTCACTAAAGGTGAAAATCCTGCAAATCAAGCATTTGACGAAAGGAGACACCGTAGGTTACGGCCGATGGGGCAAAGCCGCGGAGGGCACCACCATCGCCACCATTCCGGTAGGGTATGCAGACGGCATAGACCGTCATCTGGGCCGGGGCGCCGCCTCCTTCTCCCTGAACGGCCACCGCGTTCCCACCATCGGCAACATCTGTATGGACATGTGCATGCTGGATGTAACCGGCGTTCCCTGCGCCGTGGGAGATACCGTAACCGTTTTTGGGGAAGACCCTACCGTAAGCGAGCTGGCCCGAATCCTGGGCACCATCCCTTACGAAATTCTCGCATCCATTCCCCGGAGAATCCACCGGCTGGTGATCCGTTAACCCCTCCCACTCCAGAAAAAAGGGAGATAAGCTACTCCAGCTTATCTCCCTTCTCGTTGTACATTTCATTTTGCAGGACCGTGAAATCGGTCACTTCCTGTAGTTCCAGCTTCACCTTGTAGCGCTTTTTCCAGCGGGACACAAAGGAATTGAAGAGTCCCCGTTTGAGATAGGCTCCCAGGATGGGGCTGGTCTTGAGCGTAATGGTCCGGACTCCCTTTTCAATGACGTAGAAGGCAATCTTGCGCTCAATCTCTTCGTCAATGACCACACTGGAGTGGATTTTTCCGGTACCATGGCACACGGGACACTGCTCGGACGTATTGATTTCCGTTACGGGCCTTATGCGCTGCCGGGTAATCTGCATCAACCCGAACTTGGTGAGCGGCAGCACGTTGTGCTTGGCTCTGTCGGCCTCCATCAGCTCCTGCATGTATTTGTGGAGGGCGTTTTTGTGGTCATTGGACTCCATGTCTATAAAGTCCACTATCACTATGCCTCCCATGTCCCGGAGCCTCAGCTGCCGTGCAATTTCTTCGGCGGCAATCTTGTTCACCTCGAAGGAGTTTTCCTCCTGGTCGTTGGTCTTGGTACGGATGCCGCTGTTTACGTCAATTACATTCAGCGCTTCGGTGGTCTCGATTACCAGATAGGCGCCCTGCCGCATAGGCACCACCTTTCCGAACGAGCCCTTGATCTGACGGGTCACCTCAAAGTGGTCGTAGATGGACTGCTTGCCTTCGTAGAGATGGACTATCTTTTCCTGCTCCGGAGAAATGAGCGAAACATACTTCCGGGCTTCTTCGGCCACACGAGGGTCGTTGATCCAGATGTTGGAGAACGAGTCGCTCAGGAGGTCCCTCAGGACGGTAGTGGTTTTGCTGTACTCCGTGAAGAGCAGCTGGACGCTCTTGTTTTTGGCAATCTTTTTCCAGGAGTCTTCCCATTTCCGGATGAGGGATTCCGTCTCCCCTACCAGCGTGGCGGCGTTTTTGCCCTCGGCCGCGGTACGGATGATGGCCCCGTAGTTTTTGGGAAGGATGCTCCTGACCAGTGTCTCGAGTCTACGTTTCTCTTCCTTCGAGCCAATCTTCTGGGAGATGGACACTTTCTCTGCGAAGGGGAGAAGTACGATGTTTCGTCCTGCCAATGAAATTTCCGCAGTCAGTCGCGAACCCTTTGTGGAGATAGGTTCCTTCACTATCTGGACCACCACCATCTGTCCGGGGCGGAGATACTCCTCAATCCGGCCCTCTTTGGGAAGAGGCTGGCCGATGTTGACGCCCGAATACAAATCCTTGAGGTTGGTATTCGAGTTGGACTCCCGAACAAATTGGTCAAAGGCGTTGAAATACAGTCCCAGGTCCAGGTAGTGGATGAAGGCTTCCTTCTTGTCTCCGATATCCACAAAGGCAGCATTGAGGTTCGGGAGAATCTTCTTTACCTTTCCCAGGTAAACGTCTCCTACCGAAAACTGATTCCCAGTGCTGGACTCCGTGTTGTACTCTATCAGCCGGTGATTCTCCATCAGGGCGATATGTACTTCCGTTGACGTTACGTCAACAATCAGATCCTTGTCCGGTTTTTCAGACTCCATTTGGAAATTTGTGATTTGGTATGACAAAGGGCCTGCGCTTAGCATGCAAGCCCTTTACTCTTTGAAGAAGCCCTTACTTCTTCTTGTGGCGGTTCTTGCGCAAGCGCTTCTTACGCTTGTGCGTAGCCATCTTGTGTCTCTTATGCTTCTTACCGTTAGGCATAATTTAATGGATTAATGGTTATTTCTCTTTCACAGCGTTCACGAAGCTCTTGGCGGGCTTGAAGGCCGGGATGTCGTGAGCCGGGATGGTCATCGTGGTTTTGCGGGTGATGTTGCGGGCGGCCTTCTGGGCGCGATGCTTGATGATGAAGCTGCCGAAACCACGCATGTACACGGGGTTGCCGGCGATGAGGGAACCCTTAACAACGCTGGTGAATTCTTCGATGACGGCCAGTACCTGGGCCTTTTCAAAACCGGTAGTCTTTGCTACTTCGTTAACAATTTCTGCTTTAGTCATAGTTCTTATAGTTTTAAATTAAGTTTCCTCACAAGGGAAAAACTTGGCAAAAATAGGCTAAATTTCTTATATTTCAAAATATTATGTCAGTTTCTGTCGATTTTTCTTTTGGCACACATCTTGACCAATATAGGCCCGGGCACTTTATGGGTGTATTGTGCCCGCATGATATGACAAATTGGCAGATATGATGGATTTTTTAGATAAAATGAACGCTCCTGCGGGAGTGGAAGTGAACATAATGCCCGTAGTGGGAGAAAACGCGTCCATGAAGGTGGACACGTCCCAGCTTCCCCCCACCATCCCGGTGCTGCCCCTTCGCAACGCCGTCATTTTCCCCGGCACGGTGTTTCCCGTGACGGTGGGAAGGGAAAAGAGCATCAAAATGGTGAACGACGTGGAAGGCGGGACCGGCTGGCTGGCCGCCATTCCCCAGGCCGATGTTTCCGTGGAAGAGCCCGCGGAGGCCGACCTGTGCAGCCACGGCACGGTGTGCAAACTCATCAAGACCCTGGAAATGCCCGACGGCAGCGTCACCGCCATCCTCCAGGGGGCCCAGCTCATCGGCCTGGATTCCGTCGTGAGCTACGAACCTTATATGACCGCGCGGGTGAACTACCTGGAAGAGGTGGTTCCCTCCGATGCCGACGAACGCGAACTCCGCGTCCTGGCCGATTCCCTCAAGGAAAAGGCCGCCCTCATTGTCAAGTCCGCCTCCTTTGCCCCGAAGGAAGCCATCGGCGCCCTCCGCAGCATTGACAATTTCCACTTCCTGGTAAACTTCGTAGCCACCACCATCGATGTGGAGAATTTCCAGGAACGCACCGCCCTGCTGTCCATTACAGACGTCCACGAGCGCGGCATGGCCCTTCTGAAGGTGCTGGACGCCCAGACCCAGCTGCTCCAGATCAAGCAGGAGATCAACCAGAAAGTGAAGACGGACATTGACCAGCAGCAGAGGGAATACTACCTGAACAACCAGCTTCGCACCATCCAGGAAGAACTGGGAATGGATGAGGGTGAAGAGTTTGAGAAGATGCGCCGCCGGGCCGATGAGAAAAAGTGGTCCAAGGAAGTGCGTTCCCTCTTTGACAAGGAGATGGCCCGCCTGGAGAAATACAATCCCACTTCCCCGGACTACAGCATCCAGTTCTCCTACATCCAGTTCATGCTGGACCTCCCCTGGGGGGAGATGTCGGACGACAACCTGGACTTGCAGCACGCGCAACAGGTGCTGGACCAGGACCACTTCGGCCTGGACCAGGTGAAGGAACGCATCATCGAGTATCTGGCCGTCCTCAAGCTCAAGGGCAACAT
Organism: uncultured Bacteroidales bacterium; assembly: GCA_905235535.1. Taxonomy (GTDB): domain Bacteria; phylum Bacteroidota; class Bacteroidia; order Bacteroidales; family UBA932; genus Cryptobacteroides. The sequence continues at coordinate 24,434 of CAJOLS010000032.1, read as the reverse complement.
GAAGTCCCCCATCCTGTGCCTGTGGGGCCCTCCCGGAGTGGGCAAAACCTCGCTGGGCAAGTCCATCGCCCGGGCTCTGGGACGCCAATATATCCGCATCTCCCTGGGCGGCATGCACGACGAGGCAGAAATTCGCGGCCACCGCAAAACCTATGTGGGAGCCCTTCCGGGCCGCATCCTGAGCGGCATCCAGCGCGCCGGCACCTCCAACCCCGTGATTGTACTGGACGAGATTGACAAACTGGCATCGGATTTCAAGGGAGACCCTTCCAGCGCCCTTTTGGAGGCCCTGGACCCGGAGCAGAACAGCACCTTCCACGACAATTACCTGGACATAGACTACGACCTCTCCAACGTCCTGTTCATTACCACGGCCAACGGCATAGGCTCCATCCAGCCCGCCCTGAAAGACCGTATGGAAATGATCAACGTAAGCGGCTACCTGGCCGAAGAGAAGCTACAGATCGCCCATAACTACCTGGTTCCCAAGCAGCTTACAGAGCACGGCCTGCGCTCCGACGAGCTTTCCATCTCCGACCAGGCCCTGCAGGAGACCGTGGACAAATACACCCACGAGAGCGGCGTGCGCGGCCTGGAGAAGCAGATTGCCAAGGTGGCCCGCGTAACGGCCAAGAAGATGGCCCTGGGACAGGAATTTCCCAAGGTAATCGGCCCGGAACACCTGCGGGAATACCTGGGCCTTCCCACCGCCTTCCACGACGATGTGGCGGGCAATGAGGGAGTGGGTGTAGTCACCGGCCTGGCCTGGACGGAGATGGGAGGGGAAGTCCTCTTCGTGGAAAGCCAGGTGAGCGCCGGCAAGGGAAACCTGTCCATGACCGGCAACCTGGGAGACGTGATGAAGGAAAGCGCCCAGATTGCCTGGCAGTACATCAAGGCTCATCCGGAACTGGCCGGTACCACCACGGAAGAATTCATGAAAAAGGATATCCACCTGCACGTACCGGAAGGCGCCACGCCCAAGGACGGTCCTTCTGCCGGCATTACCATGGTAAGCTCCATGGTGAGCGCCCTGCGGGGCCAGGCTCCTAAAAAAGGCATTGCCATGACGGGAGAGATGACCCTCCGCGGCCGCGTGCTGCCGGTGGGCGGCATCAAGGAGAAGATCCTGGCCGCCAAACGCGCCGGCGTACACACCATCGTAATTTCGGAGGAAAACCGAAAAGATGTGGAAGATATCAAGGAAATTTACATAAAAGGTCTTATCTTTGTCTATGTGAAAACAATAGCCGATGTAATCGACTTTATATTTTAGATGCCCGGTCGGAGCCGGGCATGACAACAAAACGTCATTGCCGGCTTGACCGGCAATCTGAAAGGTATGGACGTAAAGATAGAATCAAGTTGGAAAGACGCACTGGCGGGCGAATTCGAGAAACCGTATTTCGCAGAGCTGGTGCGCTTTCTGCATCAGGAAAAGGCCGACGGAAAGGTTATCTACCCGCCCGGAAGCCAGATTTTCCACGCTTTCGACCTCACCCCCGTGCCGGACGTGAAAGTGGTCATTCTGGGCCAGGACCCGTACCACGGGCCCGGACAGGCCATGGGCCTCTCCTTCTCCGTACCGGACGGCATTCCCGCTCCCCCTTCCCTGAAGAACATCTTCCGGGAAATTGAGACAGACCTGGGCATAACCATGAGCGGCCGCACCAACCTGGAGCCCTGGGCCCGGCAGGGCGTTCTGCTGCTGAACAGCGTCCTCACCGTGCTGGCGGGGCTTCCCACCTCGCACAGCCGCATCGGCTGGCAGGAATTCACGGATGCCGTCATCTCCTACCTGTCGGCCCGTCGCAGCGGCCTGGTTTTCCTTTTGTGGGGGCGCTATGCGCAGGAGAAATCGGCCCTCGTTGACACCTCCCGTCACCATGTGCTCATGGCGGCGCATCCTTCCCCGCTGGCCCGGGGAGCCTTCTTCGGTTGCCGGCATTTTTCCAAGACCAACCAAATCCTAGTATCCGAGGGCCTGGAGCCCATAGACTGGCAGTTATGAAACACATCGCACTATTTCCCGGCTCGTTCGATCCGTTTACGGCCGGCCATCTGAATATCCTTAGGCGCGCCCTCACTATGTTTGACGAGGTGGTGGTGGCCGTGGGCATCAACCAGGACAAACCCGGTTTCTTCTCCATGGAAAAACGGGTGGACATTATCCGGCAGGCCACCAGGGGCATGTCCGGAGTGTCCGTCATCCAGTACGACAGCCTCACCATAGACGCCTGCCGGGAGCGGGACATCCGCCACATCGTGAGGGGTGTCCGCAACATGATAGACTTTGAGACGGAGCGTTCCATTGCCGATGCCAACCGCCGCCTGGCCCCGGAGATAGAGACCATCATCATCCCCACGGCGCAGGAGTTTGCGCACATCAGCTCATCGGCCGTGCGGGACATCCTGAGGCACGGAGGAGACTATTCCACCTTTATTCCGGAGGGCGTGGCATTATGAGAAAGCTGGTCCTTGCACTGGCCGCATTGTCGGCCTCCCTGCTGGCCTATTCCCAGCAGCCCTACCCGGAACTGGGCGCCAAGCTGGACCAGTACTTCCTGGCCCTGGCCGGAGAACCGGTGACAGTCCAGAACGAGGAATGCGACTTCCTCATCGAAAGCTGCCAGGACTCCCTGGTGAAACAGTACACCGCCCTCAAGATTTACGACCACTACCTCAAGTCCAAGATTATGGGAGACGACGCCGTGGCCGTCCACGTGGCCCGCAAGTGGTTCCTCTCCGGCGCGGTGAAGATGAAATCCGAAGAGGATGCCTTTCACGCCCAGCTCTTTGTGCAGTTCAACGAGAATTCCCTCATCGGCAATCCGGCGCCCGTCCTCACGCTGTTCTCCCCGGACAGCAGCACAATGCGCATTCCCGCCAGGGACACCTATTCCGTCCTCTATTTCTACGATACGGGCTGCGCCACCTGCACGAAAGAGACGCCCCGCCTGCAGAAACTCATAGACTCCGGGAAATTCCCCGTAACGGTGTATGCCATCTACGTGGGGGCATCGGCCGATGAATGGGCCGCCTACCGGGAGAAGTTCACCGACGTAACCCACCTGTGGGACCCGGAAGTAAGCTCCGACTGGCAGCTGCTGTACGGCGTGCTGCAAACCCCCAGGATGTTCCTGGTGAACCCCACGGGGCAGATTGTGGGGCGGGGACTGGACACCCCTGCCCTGGAAATTCTCCTGAACCGGGAACTGTCCAAGGAAGAATACGTGTACGGGGAATCCGGGGAAATGGAACGCCTGGCGCAGCTTTTCCAGGTTTACGGAGACACGCTAAAAGTGTCGGACGTGATGTCCGTGGCCGATTACATGGCCGCCCGCACCTTTGGCGAAGGAGACGTGAACGCCTATAAGCAAACCATGGGAGACCTGCTGTACTACCTGTTTTCCCAGCGCACGGAAATATACCGGGACGCCAGCGTCCCCTTTATCCAGAAATACATAGAGCAGCCGGAGATTTGGAGCACGGAGGCCGACAAGGCCCAGATTACCTCCCTGGGAGAGTTGATGGTAACCCTGGCCAGCCGCACTCCGGTGGGCTCCCAGGTGCCGGACCTCACGGTTCCGGGTACCCTGCGCCGCAAACCCGGCCTCTTCTGCAAAGGGGCCAAAACGGGAGACTTCCGCCTCCGGAAACTCAAGGGCAATCCGGCCTACCTTATCTTCTATACGGCCAGCTGCCAGGCCTGCCAGGAGCTTTTGGCCACCGTGGACCGCATTGTGGAAAAAGACCGCAAGGCCCGTGTCCTTCTCATAGACATGGACGCCCTTTTCAACCAAAACCAGGCCAAGGCCAACGAACTATTGGACAACTTTGACCTCTCCGTGCTGCCCTTCGTGCTGCAGCTGGACCGCAAGGGTATTGTCCGGCACCGCTATGTGCAACTAATCTGACCCTCCTCCTGTCATTCTGAGCGAAGCGAAGAATCTTATTTGTGGAAATTTTTCTTGTTTGGCCATAGGGGTTCCTATGGGTGAAAATTTTTGAGGAAAATTTACCAAAAAGAAACATAAAGAATTTATTGAATCATTTCAAAACAGACTCTTATATTTTTATTATCTTTGCGAATATGCCCCGCAAGACGAAACAGATTCCCGGAGTGGACCCCGCCTACCTGGAGAAGCAGAAAGAGATGCTTCTCCGCAAAAACCGCTACATGCTGTATTTCAACGACAGCGAGATGGCGGCCATCGACGAGTACTGCTCCCGTTTCAAGGTGCACGCCAAAGCCACCCTCTTCCGCGAGGCCATCATGAGCAAAGTCCTTTCTGAACTGGACGAGAACCACCCCACCTTATTCTGATATGAGAAGCAAGTTTGTCCTGTTCCTGCTGGCCCTGGTGCTGGCCGGTTCGCTCCCTGCCTGCGCACAGGCGGTGTACAGCGCCCAGAACCTCCATCCCCGGACGCCCCGGGTACCGGAATCCGTGCAGTTTGCCGGGAAGACGTACCGCTTTGACCGTCCGGACCAGTACGAAAGGATGGACCGCGAACTCATTGCCTTCACTTTTGCGCACACCAATTCCCTATTGATGCTGCGGAGGGCAGACCGCATGTTCTCCCTGGTGGTTCCCATCCTGAAGAAAAACGGCATTCCGGAAGACATGAAGTATCTGATGGCCATCGAGTGCAACCTGGACCCTGCCTCCGTGAGCGTATCCGGTGCCAGAGGCCCGTGGCAGTTCATGAAAGCCGCCGCCCGCGAAAACGGGCTGGAAGTGAATGACGAGGTGGACGAGCGTTACCACGTCCAGAAGGCCACGGAAGCGGCCTGCAAGTATCTCAAGGCGGCCTATGCCAAATACGGAGACTGGATTACGGTGGCGGCCAGCTACAACGCCGGACAGGGAGGTATTTCCCAGCGCATAGACATCCAGCGCCAGAAATCGGCCATGGACCTGTCTCTCCCGGCCGAAACTTCCCGCTACATCTTCCGCCTCCTTACCGCCAAGTTTTTCTTTGAACATCCGGAAGAATTCGGCTTCCATGTGAGCCCGGAGGAGTGCTATCCTTATGTCGCCCCCAGGGAAACCGTCACGGTGAGCGGTCCCATCGAGAGCCTCACGGATTTTGCCGAGGAGCACGGCACCACCTATTTTCTTTTGAAAGAAGCCAATCTCTGGCTCCGGGGAGACAAACTCACCAACAAGTCCGGCAAAACCTACAGGATAGCTATCCCTTAAGCGGTTTTTAACCCCGGAACACCGCGGCCGCCGCCAGAAGCAAGAAGAGGAAAATGGCTACGCGGCCCACCATATCCCCATAACGGACGAAAAAGGTTTGTTCTGTGGAAAGGCCCATCGTTCCCTCCAGCAGGGCCGGTTCCCACCACCGGGTGCGGGACACCACGTGCCCCTCAGGGTCTATGAGGGCCGATATGCCGGTGTTGCCGCAGCGGGCCACCCAGCGGCGCGTCTCGATGGCGCGGAGGCGGCTGTAGTTGAAGTGCTGCCGGTACCCGGCCGTATTCCCCCACCATGCATCATTGGTGATAACCGTCAGAAGCTGAGCCCCCTCCTTCACATAGCCCGTGCAGTACTCCCCGTACACAGACTCGTAGCAGATGGCCGTACCTATGGGGATGTCCCCCATGGTGAGGCAGGAGATGCGCGGCTGCCCTATATCCTTGGCCATGAGGTAGTTCCCGTGGTTCAGGAACTTCTCCAGCGGGATGAAGAACTTGGGATAGGGAGTGAGCTCCGTCCCCACCACCAGCTTGGACTTGTGGAAAATCTGATAAAGGGCCGATGTATCCGTAAGGATGGCCGAATTGTGCATGAGCACCCAAAGGTGGCGGCCGTCCGGCTCTTCCTCTATATCGTATGCGCAGGGGTGCGGGCGCGTGCGGGAATAGACCCGCTCCATGGTAGAAGCCCCATACAGGAAAGTGGCCTGGGGATGCTTTTTCAGGAACTGCTGGAAACGGACGAAAGTCTCGTGGCCCAGGATCTGGTCCGTGAACACGTTCGATGTGAAAGTTTCCGGCGCCAGCACCAGCGTGGGCCGGTTGTCAGACCAGCCGGCCTTTTCCAGAAGGCCCAGGAAACGGCGGTCCTGCTCCTGCCGGGTAAGGGATTCAAACTTTTCGTAAGGGTCGTAATTGGGCTGGCCGATCACCACTTTAAGGGACCCCTCGGAGGGCCTCGCCTTCAGGCAGGCAGACCAAATCATCGGCCCGAAAAAAGCTGCCGCGACACCGGCGAATGCCGCAATACGGGCCTGCGGAGTCCATCTTCCCATACGTCCGTCGGAAAGCGCCACCATGAGGCCGAAAATGACCAGGTTACTGATCCACACCCACAGCGAGCCGCCCAGCGTGCCCAGGACGGAATACCATTGCACCAGGCCGGTGCTATCTGCAAAAGCGTTACCAAGCACCAGCCAGGGCCAGGAAATCTGGGCCACGGTAAGGTAATACCTCTCCCAGGCTATCCAGGCTGCGGCGAGGAAAAGATACGGAAGGGCCCCTTTGATGCGGCGCTTTACCCAGCGGAAACTGCCGAAGACCACGCTCATCTGCAGGGAATTGGCCAGGATGGCGAACACGGCGCCCCCCACCGTGGCACCGCCCACCCACCAGGTGGTGACGGCATTCCACAGCACAAAGGTACCGTAATGGACCCACCAGAAGTGCTTCAACTTGTATTCTGTGGCCAGGTGCTCCATGACAAGGAGCGGGACCAGTCCCAGAAGGGCCGTCCAGCCCATGTGGGGGACCAGCCAGGGCAGGCTCATCAGGAGTGCGAAGGCCAGTGACAAAAGCGCAAATATGCCGGTTCTATTCTTCATACAGATTCTTCGCTTCGCTCAGAATGACAACAGTCGCATGACAGCAGTCGCACAAAGTTAGGATTATTTTTCGTAACTTCGCAGGGATATTTAGAAATGGAAGCATGACAGAAAAAGAGAAAGTGCAGAAAGTGGCCAAGGACACCGGGTGGATTTGGAAAAACCTCCTGCTGGGCGTGGCCTTCGTGTTGGTTCTGGGCATCCTCACCGCCTGGGCGCTGGGCCTCATTACCCGCCACGGGAAAGTAGTGAAAACCCCGGATTTCTCCAGCCTCACCGTAGCGGAAGCCCAGGAACTGGCCTCCCGTTCCCACGTAAGCGTGAAGGTGGTGGATTCCGTCTTCGTGCGGCGCCTGGCCGGCGGCGTAGTGTACAGGCAGCAGCCCAAGGCCGGTGCCACCGTCAAGAAAGGCCGCAGCATCTTCCTCACCATCAATTCTGTAGTACCCCGTAAAGTGGTCATGCCCAACCTCTTCGGTTATTCCGTTACGGAAGCCCGTTCGGAGCTGCGCAACCGCGGCCTCAACCTGGGGCGCCTCAACTACGTGAGGGACATGGCCACCAACAACGTCCTGGGCCAGAACTGCGAAGGCCGGGAGGTGAAAGCCGGAGACATGGTGGTGAGCGGTTCCGTCATAGACCTCGTAGCCGGTGTGGGAGAGCAGGACAACCAGACCTCCATTCCCAAGATTACCGGCATGAAGTACGTGAACGCCATTGACGCCCTGCACGAGCGTTTCCTCAACGTGGGCAAGGCCACGTTTGACGCCAATATCAAAACCTACGCAGACACCATGAACGCCGTAGTGTACAAGCAGGACCCGGCCGGAGCCGGCCGCAACCTGGGCGCCAACGTGAACTTTTCCCTCACCCTGGATCCTTCCAAGCTCCCCGCCAAATAATGGCCGAAGACCTTCTCTGCAACGTTGATTCGAAGGACCTGGCAACTATGCAGAGTTGCCGGCCGGAGCCCGCGGGGGATAATAGGGGGCAGAGTCCCCTCAAAGAAGATGGCGCGGAGGCTTGTGAGGATGCACTTTTCGAGCATTTTCGCTTGAACGTGGATAAAGGGCAGGAGCCCGTCCGCATAGACAAGTATATTGCCGACCATCAGGAGGACACCTCCCGCAACCGCGTCCAGCAGGCCATCAGGCTGGGCTACGTGCTGGTGAACGGGAAGCCGGTGAAGGCCAACTACATTGTGCGGCCCTGCGACGTGGTCAAGTTTGTCATGCCCTACGAGCGCCGCGGAACCGAGATTCTTCCGGAAAACATTCCCATAGACATAGTTTACGAAGACGATGACGTGCTGGTGGTGAACAAGCCCGCCGGCATGGTGGTACACCCCGGCCACGGCAATTACAACGGCACGCTGGTAAACGCCCTGGCGTACTACCTGCACCTCTCCCCCGACGTGGAGGACGAGCGCATGGGCGTGCTGGTGCACCGCATAGACAAAGACACATCGGGCCTTCTGGTGGTGGCCAAGAACCCTGCCGCCCAGCTGAACCTGGCCGACCAGTTCTTCGTCCATTCCATAGACCGCATCTACACGGCGGTGGTCTGGGGCAATATCACCGAGGATGAAGGCACCATCGAAGGCACCATCGGCAGGGACCCTAACGACCGCCTGCGCTTCCGCGTGTACGAAGACCCCGAAAAAGGAAAATGGGCCGTGACGCACTGGAGGGTGCTGGAGCGCTTCGGCTTCATTACGGTGGTGGAATGCCGCCTGGAGACGGGCCGTACGCACCAGATCCGCGTACACATGAGTTCCATCGGCCATCCCCTGTTCAACGACGATCGGTATGGCGGGTCCGAAATCCGCCAGGGCACCATCTACGCCAAATACAAGCAGTTCATCCAGAACTGCTTCGCCCTTTGCCCCCGGCAGGCCCTGCACGCCCGCACACTGGGCTTCACCCATCCCGTAACAAAAGAGCGGCTCCATTTCGAAGCCGCCCTTCCGGAAGATATGTCCGCCCTCATTGAGAAGTGGCGGAATTATGTCAATTCATAGAGTCTGTTTTGAAATGATTGATATTTTTATTTATAGTTTATTTTTTGGCCATAGGGGTTCCTATGGGTGAAAATTTTTGAGGAAAATTTACCAAAAAGAAACATAAAGAATTTATTGAATCATTTCAAAACAGACTCTTAGAATCTTCTGCCGCCAAAGCCGCCCATGGGCGGGCCCATCATAGGACGGCCGCCACCGGGAGGCCCCATCCGGTTTCCTCCGCCACGCTGGCCTCCGAAGTTACCGAAGCGCCAGGTGAAGGACAGCATCACATAGCGGCCCAGGGTATTGTTGGTGGTTTCCTGGTAATAGTTGTCCGTCTGTGCTACCTGCAGGTTGCGGGACTGGTTCAGCAGGTCATAAGCCTTGAGGGAAAGCGTGGCCTGACGCTTGAACAGCGGCACGGATACATTGGCATTCCACACCAGCTGAGGGTCCTGAGGGGTGGTGTAACCGTTGTACCAGTCGTAATTGGCATCGGTGCCCAGTTCCACGCCGGAATTGCCTATGGTCCATTTGAAGGAACCGCTTACCTGGTTGTTCCAGGTGGCCGCCACCTGCTCCTGCACCGTGTACCAGGGCTTGCTCACACGGGTGCGGCCGCTAAGGATAATCTCCAGGAAATCGGAACGGTAGGTGGCCCTGAGGCGCTCCGTCACATTGAGGCTGCGGGTAGTATTGTCCTGGAAGTTCTCCTCCCAAAGCGTGCTGCCGTTTTCGAAATAATCCTTGTGGAAGCCCTCGTAGTCGAAATAGTCATCGTGCAGGTATTCCGACATGTCCAAATTGCTCTTTCCCACGAAGCTTCCCGTCTTGGAATAGGAAGCGTTGGTCATATTGGAAATGGAGAAGTTGGACTTGGCGATGGGGGCGTTCACCATGACACGGACATTGCCGTTATAGGTATTGTGTCCGTTCACCGGGAAGGTGTACTGGCGGCCGTTTTCGTCGTACCAGGCAGCGTTGGTAATGGGATTCTGCGTCATGCCGCCCTGCAGGTTCACCCTCAGGGTGAAGAAAGATTCCTTGTTGGACACCTCCCACTCGTTGCGGACGGTGTGGTTGAAGTAAGGGGTTAGGTAAGGGTTACCCAGGCTCATGGCCAGCGGGTTGGAATTGTCCATCACCGGATTCAGCTGGCTGGTGGAAGGCTGTGCGCTTCGGCCGAAATAGAAGAAACGGACGTTGGAATGATCGCTGAAATCGTAGAACAGCATGGCCCGGGGGGCAAAGTTCCAGCGTTTGTCCGTATATTCCTTGCCATTGGTATAATTATAGGTATTGGTAGGGATGGCCGATGCACCCAACTGGCCTCGCAAGCCCTCCTCCTGATACATGAGGGCCAGTCCCATGTTCTGGTTCAGGCTGCGGTTCACCACGTTGTTGGTATAGGTGTCGTCCTTCGCTTCCCCGTCCCGGTTGTATGCCAGGGCGCCCATGCCCATGCTGAAGGGATCTGTTCCCCAGTCAAAAGCACCGCTGTTGAATACAATCTTATCCGTTTCGCTGTAGGAATAGTTCACATTGTAACTTCCTTCCAGGTAGAAGTTCTGTCCCAGGGGCTCCGTATAAACCAGGCGGCCGCCCACCGAACGGTTCTTGCTGCTCTGGTCCACCCTCTGGTTCACGATGGCAACCGTTCCGGGATTTCCGTTCTCATCAAAATCCGTGTTGGTGAGGGACTGGTTGAAACCGTCCATACGGTTATTGGACAACCTCCAGGTCACGTTCATGGAAATGGTACGGCCCGGAAGGCCCAGGCGCTGGCGCAGCAGAAGGAAGCCGTTGGTGCTCCAGTTGCGGTTGTCACCGGTGTTGTTGGTGAAACCGTCGTTGGTATGGGTCTGGCTGGCGTCTTCCAGGCGGGTATCCGTATTGAAGATGCTCTGCTGGCGGTAACTGCCCCGGCCAAAGTTGAACTGCGGCTGGAACAGGATGGAAGTGTTCTCGGAGAACTTGTGCTCCAGGCGCATGCCAAAACGGTGACCGTCCGTGAAACGGTGGCTGGCACCGTCCGTGTCGGACACCAGGGTGGAGCCGTCCGTACGGTAGGTTTCCTTGTAAGTGTGCTGCAGCACGTCACGGATGGAGCCGTTGTACAGATAGTTGGCACCCAGCTTCATCTTGTCGTCGAAGAGGTCGAAGTTGCCGTTCACACCGCCCATCCAGGTGGTGTTGATGCCGTTTCCTCCCCAGCCGCCGCCCATGAAGCCGCCGCCTCCCATCATACCTCCCATCATGTTGCCGGAGAGGTCGTTGAAGCCGCGGTTGTTGGTATTGTTGGCATTGGCGATGACGTTGATCTGGCTCTTCTCGGAGAATCGGCCTCCCATGAAGGCGCCTTGCCAGCGCCAGTCGTTCAGGTTGTCCTTGTTGCCGGGAATGTCGTGGCCGCCGCCGGCCGACAGGTTGCCGAACACACCGTCCATCATGCCCTTCTGGACACTGAGGTCAATCACGGTTTCGTCTTCACCGTCGTCGATGCCGGTGAATTCGGCCTGCTCACTCTTCTTTTTCACCACCTTCACCTTTTCAATAAGCTTGGCGGGAATGTTCTTGGAGGCCAGCTGAGGATCGTCCAGGAAGAAGGTTTTGCCGTCTATGGTAATCTTGGTGATGGTTTCTCCGTTGGCGGTGATGGAGCCGTCCTCGTTCACTTCCACGCCGGGAAGCTTCTTCAGGAGGTCTTCCAGCATGTTGTCATCGGAAATCTTGAACGACGAAGCGTTGTATTCCACCGTATCTTTCTTGATGATGATGGGGTTGCCCACGGCGCTCACGGATGCGGCGTCCAGCACTTCCTGGTCCAGCTCCATCTTGATGATGCCCAGGTTGGCGTCGGTCCTCAGTTCCAGCTCTTTCTCATAAGGCTTGTAGCCCATGAGCTCCGCCTTGAGGGTGTACGTTCCGGGACGCACCTTTTCCAGGGTGGCCTTTCCGTCGCTGCCGGAAACGGTATATTTGGCCTGTCCTCCCTTGGAAGGAGTCACGGATACCGTGGCAAAACCCACAGCCTCTCCGGTAGCCTCATCCTGCAGCTGGAGGGTTATCTTGTAATTCTGGGCGCTCAACCCAAAGGCAAAAAGGAGGCCGACAAAGGCCATTAGGACTTTTCTAACCATTCTTACTCTACTAACTCAAAAAGTTTGTAAAGATACTACTTTACATTGATTTACACAAGTGGCCGGACCCCTTGGACAGGCCCGGCCAGAAAGGATCCTTAACTAAAAACGGCGTCCTCCGAATCCACCGCCGCCAAAGCCGCCACCCATGGGCGGGCCGCCGGCGCCGGGACGGAAATTCCCCCGACGGTTGCGGTTGCCGCCGAAGGTTCCGAAACGCCAGGTGAAGGAAACCAGGATATATCGGCCCAGGGTATTGTTGTGGGTTTCCTGGTAATAGTTGTCCGTGATGGCCACGTTCTGGGCCCTCGCCTGCCCCAGGATATCGTAGGCGCGAAGGGCGATGGTAGCCTGCCGCTTCAGGATTTGCTTGGAGATGGAGGCGTTCCACACCAGTTCGGAAGGCTGGTCCGTGGTATAGCCCTCATACCAGCGGTAATTGGCATCCGTACGCAGTTCCCAGCCGCTCCGGCCCACCGTCCAGGAGAAACTGCCGGTGACGGCATTGTTCCAGGTGGTGGCCACGGCTTCCTGCACCGTGTACCAGGGCTTGCGAACCGTAGTGCGGGCGCCCAGGATAACCTCCACATTATCTGAACGGTACGTACCCCGCAGGTTTTCCGTCACGTTGAGCATACGGGTATCATTGAGTTGGAAATCACGGGTCCACTGGTCCGGATTGTCCACAAAATAGTTCTGGTGGAACTTCTCGTAATTGAAATTCCCGTCCTCCATGAAATAGGAGGTCATATCCAGGGAAGTGGCTCCAATATAGCTGCTGGTGCTGCTGTAGCTAAGGTTGGTGGTATTGGAGATGGAGAAATTGGACTTGGCGATGGGCGCGTTGATCATAAGGGACGCGTTGGCATTGTAGGTATTCCTTCCGTTGACGGGGAAAGAGTACTGCCGGTTGGTCTTGTCATACCAGTTGGCGCTGGTGATGGGGTTCTGGTTCATCCCTCCGCCCAGGTTCAGGCGGGCGGTAAAGAAGGAAGCGCGGTTGGAGAACTCCAGTTCCGTCCTCAGGTTGTGGGTGAAGTACGGTTCCAGATAGGGGTTACCCAGGGCCAGGGACAGCGGGTTGGAATTGTCCAGCACCGGATTGAGCTGGCTGGTGGAAGGCTGTCCGCTGCGGCCGTTGTAGAACAGGCGCACGTTGGCATTCTCCGTGAAATCGTAGAACAGCATGGCGCGGGGCGCGAAGTTCCAGATGGTGCCGGGGTTGTACTCCTTGCCGTTGGTAAGGTTGTACTGGTTGGTGGGAATGGCCGATGCGCCCAGCTGGACCCGCGTGTTGCCGTTCTGGTACATGAAGGCCATGCCGATGTTCTGGTTCAGGTTGCGCGTGACCACGCTGTTGCTGTACGTGGGGTCGTAAGTTTCACCGGCCGATTTGTAATTCATGAAGATGTCCCCCATCACCATGGGAACGGTCATATAATAGTCGAAGGGAACGTCGCTGTTGTACACCTTCTTCTCCGTGGAAGAGTTGGACCAGTTCACCTGGTAACTGCCTTCCAGGTAGAAGTAGTTGCCAAGGGGCTCCGTATAGACCAGGCGGGCGCCCAGGCTCTGCTGCCTGGTAACCTGGTCTATGCGCTGGTTCACCAGGTCTGTTCCCAGGACTCCGTCCACAAAAGTATTGGTAAGGGACTGGTTGTACCCGTCCATCTTGTTGTTGGTGATGTTCCAGTCCACATTCAGGGACAAGGTGCGGCCCGGCATTCCCAGGCGCTGGCGCAGCAGGGCGCGGCCGTTGGCCTGGAGGTTTTTGTTCACACCGCTGTTGTTGGAGAAACCGTTGTTGCTCAGGTTGGCGTCCGCCATTTCATTGTTCCAGGTATCGAAGATGGAACGCTGCAGGTAACGGCCGCCGCCAAAGCTGAACTGCGGCTGTATCATCAGGGAGGTATTTTCGGAGAACTTGTGGTCTATGCGCATACCTACGCGGTGACCGTACGTGTCCTGGGTGTTGTCGGAATGGGTCTGGTTGATGATGGTGGACCCGTCGGCCCTGTAGGTTTCCTTGTAGGAATCCTGGATGTTGCTGGTGTTGGAACCGTTGTAGGTGTAATTGGCCGCAAATTCCATCTTCTTGTCCAACAGGTCCATAGAGGCGTTGGCGCCGCCCATCCAGGAGGTGGTGATGCCGCTGCCGCCGCCGAATCCGCCGCCGCCGCCACCGCCGCCAAAGCCGCCGCGGCCCATCATACCGCCCATCATGGCCCCCATCATATTGCCGGAGAAATTGCTGAAGCCTATGGCATTGGCATTGTTGGCATTGAGGATGACACTTAGCTGGGAGTCTTCCGTGAACCGGCCCACCATGCCGTTGCCGGTGAAGCGCCAGTCGTTCAGGCTGTTGTTCTGGGAAGGGATGTCGTGGCCGCCGCCGGCCGTGAGGTTGCCGAACATGCCGTTCATCATACCCCTCTGCACGGTGAGGTCTATGATGGTTTCGTCGTTGCCGTCGTCAATGCCGGTAAATTCGGCCTGCTCACTCTTTTTCTTGATTACCTTCACCTTCTCGACAAGCTTGGCGGGAAGGTTGCTGGAGGCCAGCTGAGGGTCGTCCAGGAAGAAGGTTTTGCCGTCGATGGTGATTTTCTTGATGGTTTCCCCGTTGGAAGTGATGGTGCCGTCCTCGGCCACCTCAATGCCCGGGAGCTTCTTCAAAAGGTCCACCAGCATGTTGTCGTCCGAAATCTTGAAGGAAGAGGCGTTGTACTCCACCGTATCTTTCTTGACGATGACGGGGTTGCCCACTGCGCTTACCGAAGCCGCCTCCAGCACCTCCAGGTCCTGCTCCATCTTTACCACGCCCAGGTTGGCATCGGCCTTCACCTCCAGTTCCTTCACGTAGGGCTTGTATCCCATGAGCTCTGCCTTGAGGGTATAGGTTCCGGTGCGCACCTTTTCCAGGGTGGCCTTGCCGTCACTGCCGGAGAGGGTATATTTGGCCTGTCCCTTGGCGGGGGTTACGGAAACCGTGGCAAAACCTACGGCCTCGCCGGTGGCGGCATCCTGTAATTGGAGGGTAAGGGTGTGATTCTGAGCACTAAGGCCGATAAAAAAAAGCATGCCTGCTGCTACGGACAACAATTTTCTAACCATACACTGATGTTCAAATAACGCTTCTTTGACACCAGGCAGGCCGGAAAGTTTAAAAATTTTTAAGAAATTCTGTCCGGATGGTCTTTGATGAACTGCTCCCAGCCACCCTTGCCTTTGGCCGATTTAAGGGGCGAAGAGGTTTCGTAGAAGTGGCTGAGCGCTATGGCAAGGGCGTCGGTTGCGTCTAAGTGCTTGGATTCCAGCTTCACGCCCAGCGTCTTTTCCAGCATCAGCTGCACCTGCTCCTTGGAGGCGGCGCCGTTGCCAACGATGGCCTCCTTGGCCTTTCGCGGCGCATATTCCGTCACGGACTCCACCCCGTATTCCAGGGCGGCGATGATGGCGCTCCCCTGCGCACGTCCCAGTTTCAGGACCACCTGCGCGTTCTTTCCGTAGAAGGGGCTCTCGATGGCCAGTTCCGTGGGATGGTAGCTCTTGCATACCTCACAGATGCAGTCGTAGATGGCCTGGAGCTTGGTGTACGCATCCTTTTCCTTGCGAAGGTCCAGCACTCCCATATCCATATAGGAGACCTTCTTCCCCTCTGCGCGTATGATTCCAAAGCCCAGCAACTGCGTGCCGGGGTCTATTCCCAGTATGATGCGTTCCTTTTCCATCGGCCTCAAAGGTAAGCAATTTTGGCCGAAAAATTTGGTTTTCAAAGAAAAAACCGTATCTTTGCAGTCCCAAATTTTGAGATGGCCGATGAGCCCTACAAGATCTGCCGCGAGGGCAGACGCTTACGGCCGAAAACTTTTAACAAGTTTTTATTAAAATGTACGCAATCGTTGACATTGCAAGCCAGCAGTTTAAAGTAGAAGCCGGCATGGATATCTTCGTGAACCGCCTCCCGGCCAAGAACGGAGAATCCGTAGAGTTCGACAAAGTCCTCCTCGTGGACAATGAGGGTAAGGTTGTAGTCGGTACTCCTTATGTAAAGGGCGCCAAGGTTTCCGCCACCGTCGTAGATGATGACGCCAAAGCCAAAAAAGTGCTCGTATTCAAGAAAATCCGTCGCAAGGGATTCCAGACTCTGAACGGTCACCGTCAGAAGCTCACCAAAATCCACATCGACGCTATCGCTTAACTTTTAAAGGCAGAATTAGATTATGGCACACAAGAAAGGTCAATCCAGTTCCAAGAACGGCCGTGAGTCGCATTCCAAACGTCTGGGCATCAAGAAGTTCGGCGAAGAAGTCGTAAAGGCCGGCAACATCATCGTACGCCAGCGCGGCACTGTTCACAACCCGGGTCTGAACGTAGGTATGGGTAAAGATCACACCCTCTATGCCCTCATCGACGGCACCGTGAAGTTCACCCGCAAACGCGAAGACAAGTCTTTCGTTTCCGTACTTCCCTTCGAGAACTAAGACATGCTTACTTTAAAACTTTTACGCGAGTCTCCGGATTTTGTTATCCGGAGACTTGCTGTTAAAAACTTCGACGCCAAGGAAATCGTCGAAAAAATCATCGCCCTGGACGACAAGCGCAAAGCCCTCCAGACAGAGAGCGACGCCCTTCTGGCAGAGCAGAAAAAGGCTGCCTCCGCCATCGGCCAGCTGATGAAAGAAGGCAAGAAGGCAGAGGCTGAAGCCGCCAAGGCGGAAGTGGGCACCCTCAAGGAGCGTTCCAACGCCCTGCTCAAAGAGGCCGATGAAACCATCGGGCAGCTGCAGAACCAGCTGGTGCTCCTCCCCAACCTTCCCTGCGAGATTGTTCCCGAGGGCAAGGGTGCCGAGGACAACCTGGTGGTAAAGATGGGCGGCCCGGAGGTGAAGCTTCCGGAGAATGCCCTCCCCCACTGGGAGCTGGCCAAGAAGTACGACATCATAGATTTTGACCTGGGCGTCAAAATCACCGGTGCCGGTTTCCCCGTCTATAAGGGCAAAGGTGCCAAACTGCAGCGCGCCCTCATCAATTTCTTCCTGGACCGCAACACCGCGGCCGGTTACAAGGAGGTGGAGCCACCCGTGATGGTGAACGCCGCTTCCGGTTTCGGAACCGGTCAGCTGCCGGACAAGGAAGCCCAGATGTACCACGCCAACCTGGACGATTTCTACATGGTTCCCACCGCCGAGGTGCCTGTGACCAATATCTTCCGGGATGTAATTCTCTCCGAGGACCAGTTTCCCCAGAAGCTGACGGCCTACACCCCCTGCTTCCGCCGCGAAGCCGGTTCCTACGGCAAGGACGTGCGCGGCCTCAACCGCCTGCACCAGTTTGATAAAGTGGAAATCGTGCGCATCGAAAAGCCCGGGAACAGCTACGCCGCCCTGGACGAGATGATCGCCCACGTAGAAAGCCTGGTGAACACCCTGGGTCTGAAGTACCGCATCCTGCGCCTCTGCGGCGGAGACATGAGCTTCACATCGGCCATCACCTACGACTTCGAGCTGTGGAGCGCCGCACAGGGCCGCTGGCTGGAGATTTCCTCCGTTTCCAATTTCGAGAGTTACCAGGCCAACCGCCTCAAGTGCCGCTACAAGGACGAAAACGGAAAAACCCAGCTGGTCCACACCCTCAACGGCAGTTCGCTGGCCCTGCCCCGCGTAGTGGCCGCCCTGCTGGAAGACAACCAGAAAGACGGTTACATCGAAATCCCCGAGGTCCTTCGGCCTTACACCGGTTTCGACCGCATAGACTAGCATATCAGCCAATCGGCCGATAATCAAATAGTTATAAGTAGAGGGGTGCACTTGGAAGTGCACCCCTCTATTCGTATTTTGCTAATAATCAACCAATTAGCTGAACAAACCGGGACATTCCAACCGTAGCTACATCCTGGATGAAGGTGACGCGGGGGTCTGAGAGGGGAACGGGCTTGGGGTCTATCACGTAGATGGGGCACTCGTTACCGGCATAGCGGTACAGGCCCGCCGCAGGGTACACCTGTAGGGAGGAGCCCACGATGAGGAGGATATCGGCCTTTTCCACCAGGCCAATGGCCTTTTCGATATTGGGGACGGCCTCGCCGAAGAAAACGATGTGCGGGCGCAACTGGCTGCCGCCCGGAGCCAAATCTCCCAAATTCACGGGACTATAGCCTACGTCAATGACTTCGGCCTCGGATGCGGTTTTGTCATAGACACCGTTCTCCGGCCGCACCTTGGTGAGTTCCCCGTGCAGGTGCAGCACCCGGGTGGAACCGGCCCTTTCGTGCAGGTTGTCCACGTTCTGGGTTATCACATCTACAAGGTACTTTTTCTCCAGGCCGGCAATGGCCTCGTGGGCGGCATTGGGCTTGGCGTCTTTCAGCTGGGCGCGGCGCTGGTTGTAAAAGTCCAGCACCAGCTGCCGGTTGCGGTACCAGCCCTCGATGGATGCCACGTCGTTCACGTCATACTGCTCCCAGAGGCCTCCGGTGTCCCGGAAAGTGGCAAAGCCGCTTTCGGCCGATACTCCCGCGCCGGTTAAAACAACTATGTGCTTTTTCATCAGTCTTTCAGTTCAAAGTAATATTTCCTGATCCAGTACTCGAAGAGCGGGTCTATGATGCTCGGATTGTCGTTCACGTCAAAGGCCAGCACTTCTTTTTTCATAAGGGCGTCTTTCACGCGTTTCACATTGGCCGATGAATTGAGCCCGTACTTGCGGATGACATCGGCCGCGCTGAAGCGGGTGACCCCGTCCACAACCGCACGCAGGAAGCTCACCTGATGGGTGGTGAGGTCTGCCATGATGGCGTTGAAGCGGGGTTCGTGCAGGCTAACCAGCATTCCCAGGGCCTCAACCAGGGCCTGCTCCACAATGTAGCCCCTGCACATGTGGTCGCAGATGGCGGCAAAGTGGTTGATGTACCACAGATGCCCGCGGAACAGACGGCAGGCTCCCTGCAGGAGCTCTTTCTCCACCACCTTGCCGGTGGTCAGGAAGCCCTTGTGCACGTGGTCGGCCATTTCCCGTTCGTCCACGGGAGAGAGCGTTACACGTTCCAATTGCCGATAGAAGAGCTGGCTGCTTAAAAAGATGGATTTCATGGCATTGACCCCGGAGCCGCAGATGACCCAGGAGAACAGGTTGCCACTTCCCTTTTTCTCCCGCATGCAGGCGTCCAGCGGGCGCAGGATGGCATCCGGGTCTTCCAGGCGGTTCAGGCTCTGGAACTCGTCTATGATGAGGATGAGGCGGGAGCCGCGGTCCAGCGCCAGGGCGTAGGGGAAGCGGAGCATGGCCTGCACATCGGCCTGATCCAAATCCCAGTTAAGGGAGAGGATTTTGTCCTCGCCCGTATAGTTGTCGGGGTCGAAGACAAAGTGGGTGCCTCCCAGGAACTGTTCGGTAAGGGCGGCATAATCGGCCGGTGACGAGGCCACCATGCGCAGGATGGTGTTGCCCAGGCGGAGCAGGAAGGCCTCGGGGGTTCGGATGTTAAGGGCCGAAAACTGTCCCACCGTAAACACTTTTCCCGACATTCGCATGGAGAACAGGGCCTGCTGCACCAGCGAGGTTTTTCCGCTCTTGGGCGGCTCGATCAGCAGCACATTCTCCCCCTGCCCCAGAAGGTTTCCGAGCAGGGTGACATCGGCCCTTCTCCCCACGAAGTTCTCGCCGGTCACATATTGCGCGTAGGGGAAAGCGGTATCAATCATTATTCTTCAGTTTCAGGAAGTTCAACAGCGGGTTCGGCGGCGGCCTCCACTACCTCTTCCACCTGCTCCACGGGGGCTTCCTGCTTCTTGCACAGCTTACAGGAACGTATGGCCCAGTACACGCCGCCTGCTACGGCCAGGCATACCACAATGCCGCAGAACCATTTCCAGAAGGCTCTCTTGCGGGCAGCGGGATCCACAACGGTGAGCCGGGGGAAACTGGCCAGCGAGGTAAGGGTTTTGCCGAATTTCACATTCACCAGGGACTTGGCGTTGATGGCCCAGCCGTTGGCGTTGAGGACGGGCCCCAGGTCACGCCTGCGGAGTTTCCTCCAGGCAATGAACATGGACGGGCCGGAAATGAGGAGGAGGATGCCCGCAATCACCAGCAGCAGCTGCCAGAATTTAAGGGTGACGACGCCCCGGACTACCGCTACCAGGAACTGGCCGATAAAGCCTATGGCCATGCCGATGGCGGCAAAGATACCGGCGAACTTGGCAATGTCAAAGCTGGATGTGGCAGCCTTGGCGGCTTCCTTTCCGTCTCCTTCCAGCTTGGTGGAAGTGGCCGTATCGGCCTTGGTGGCAAGGTCCGTCAGGGACTTTTCGTTTTTCTCCGCAGCACTCTTGTCTATCTTGTCATTGATCATGCGGGCCACCTTCTTGTAAGGGGACCAGAAGGCCTGGCGCACGGAGATGGGATTGTCCACAATGGCGATGACCTTGGCGGTGTAGTCGTTGCCGTCGCGGTCGTAGAACACGGCGTTCTTACCCTCCCGGAGGCCATCCACGTCTCCGTCCGTGAGCACGGCGGCAATGTTGAAGCTCTTGCCCAGCTTCTCACTGGTGCAGGCACAGTAGAGGATGTACATCCCGCTGAGGGAGGAAATTTCCGGAGAAGGGCCGTCCACCTTGACGCAAAGGTCTGTGCTGCGCTGGTCTATGTACAGGCGTCCGGCCTGGAACATGGCTTTCTGCCTGGGGTCGTAGAAATCGGCCAATACCACATAATTATTAAGGAAGCGGAAAAAGTTCTTCTGCAGGTGCAGCACTTTGTCCACTTCTTCGATGGAGAGGGCGTTGGCTTCCTCGGCCTTGTCTTTTTCAATGAGTTCCAGCAGAGCGGCCTTCTTGTCTTCCTTGAGGATGGCGCTTACGGCTTCTATGCCCAGGGTTTCCACCTCGGCACCCTTCTTGCCATCCAGCCAGGCGGTGTAAGGGGCAAACTGGGCGAGGACATCGGCCCATTCTCCTTCCGTGATGCGGTCTTTCTTCCAGCCCACAAGTTCCACCATGGCGTCCACGGCGCCCTTCCAGGCGGGGTTCACGCTGTTGAGGGAAAGCACGCCGTCCACCACGGGCTTGGCCAGCGGCTGCAAGGCAATTTCACCGGAGGCCGATGCCAGGTTGCCCTCAATGGCGGCAATCTTCTCCACACTCACGTCCACGGCGGGGGCGGTGGCGGCATCGAAGCTGATGAGTTTGCAGCGCATGAAATAATCGGCCATCTTCTCTTCCAGGGCCTTGACGGCGGAGAGGGCCTCGGGGGTCTTGTCCCCGAAGGGAAGCACTTCCTTGGTGCAGGCTTTCTGCCATTCGGCAAAATCCGCACAGGCTGCATAGAAAGCCTCCATCTGCTCTGCTGTGATGCCGGGCACGCCGCTGCGGTCCATGGCCGATGCAATGCCGGCAATGGTCTCGATAAGCTTGGCGGTGGGTTCGTCGGCCGCGCTGGCGGGGGTGATGATGCCATCCCCGTTGAACCGGGTTCCGGCGAAAATCCTGACATTATCGGCCGTATCTTCCAGGGAGATAGCGTCTTTCTTGAGGCCCAGGTTGTTCAGGATTTGACGGGCCGATGCCTGCAGGCGCGCACCTACGGGGTTTTCCTCATTGAAGTCTTCCAGCTGCAGGGCGTCCTTTTCCTCCAGCAATATGTCAGGATTCTTGAGGATGCCGGTGAGCCAGCCAGCCGTGGCGATGACTTCATCCACGCGGATTTTGCCATCGTTGTCCACATCTATGAACTTGAGGCACTTCTCATCGAACTCCAGGTTGTTCACCGGGCAGCTGAGGACCGTCCACATCTTGCGGTCCAGCTCTCCCAGATGACGGATGTCTTCTCCACTGCGGATTTTTACGCGGACAGAGCCTCCCACCGAAGCGAAGGCCCAGGGATAGGTGTTTTTAGCAGGCTTTTTCATATGATAAGTGTTTTGGTTATCATTTCTATAACAAAACTGTTACCGCAAATATAATAAATAATTTTGTCCGTTGTCAAAATTTTTCTAACTTTGCAGCCCAATTCGAACAAAAGGAGGTGTAAAAAGCATGATCATCGTACCCATCAAAGAAGGCGAAAACATCGAAAGAGCCCTGAAAAAATTCAAGCGCAAGTTCGAGAAGACCGGTGCCGTCCGCGAGATGCGCGCCCGCAAAAACTTCGAGAAGCCTTCCGTGAAAAAGCGCATGGCGCTCCAGAAGGCTATCTATGTTCAGCAGCTTCGTCTTCAGGAGGAGCAGTAAGTTTTTGCACCTTATCATTATAAAAACCGGACCTCATGTGAGGCCCGGTTTTGTATTGCTTAATTGAGTGATAATCAATCAGATGCTTGTAGAGGGGTGCACTTCCACGTGCACCCCTTGGAGCGTAACTAATTGTCCCACTGGCCGTTGCCGGATTCGTAACCTTCGGAATTGTCGAAAGGCACATCCACGACGGTTACAAAGCAGGTGGCCGATAAGGAGCCGGTGCGGACGGTGACAGTGGTACTACCGATGGCCAGGCCCTTTACCGTACAGGTGCTGCCATTGGACGTAATGCTGGCGATGGAGGAGTTACTGACTTCCCAGGTGACGGTCTTGTCCGTAGCGTCGGTGGGATTGAACTGGGCCGTAAGGGTGAACGAGCCGTCCAGTGGCACCGTTTGCTCCATCTTGTCCAGGCTGATGCTCGCCAGCGGAACCGTCACGGTTACCGTACAGGTGGCCGTTTTCCCATTGTGGGTGGTGGCCGTGATGGTGGCGCTTCCGCCGCCCACGGCCTTCACTTTGCCGCCGGCATCCACCGTGGCCACAGCGGCATTGCTGGTAGTCCACGTGACCGTCTTGTCGCTGGCATTGTCCGGATTCACCGTAGCCACCAGCGTAACCTCCTGATTCTTGGTCAGGTTCAGGCTGGTCTGGTCCAAGATTACGCCCGTAGCGGGAACCAACACATTCACGTTGACGGTGGCCGATTTCCCTCCGGCCCGGGCCGTAATGGTGGTACTTCCCTTGGCCTGGCCTGTCACAACGCCATTCTCCACCGTAGCGATGCTGTTGTCTCCGCTTTCCCAAGTGACCGTTTTATCCGTAGCATCGGAGGGAGATACGGTGGCGGTGAGGGATGCCGATGCGCCCACATTGAGCACCAGGTCCCCGGCAGGGCTAAGGGTTACTGACTGTACGGATACCACCACAGTCACGTGGCAGGTGGCCGTGAGACCATTGGAAGAAGTAGCCGTAATGGTGGCTTCACCTCCGCCCAGGGCCGTTACCAAGCCACCGGAGTTAACCGTAACCACCGCGTTATTGCTGCTGGTCCAGGTAACCGTCTTGTAAGTGGCCTCCTGGGGCAGGATGGTGGCAGTCAAGGTTTCCGTCTTGCCCTTTTCTATAGTGGTCTCTTCCTTGTTCAGCTGGATGGACTCTACCGGAATGGTGGCTTTCACCGTAACTGTACAGGTGGAGGAAAGCGAACCAATCCGGGCGGTAATGACCGTGGTGCCCGCAGCCACGCCGGTAACCTTGCCAGAAGCGCTCACCGTGGCAATTTCCGGATGTTCGCTGCTAAACTCCGGCCAGTCGGTACTGGTGGCCGGAATCAAGTTCACCGAGATATATTTCTGCTCTGCCTCATACAGTTCCATGCTGGCCGGACTCAGGGAAAGGCCGGTGGCCGGAATAGTGAGTTTGGACACGGTAACGGTACAGGAGGCCGATTTGTCACCTGCCTTAACCGTAATGATGGCCGTTCCTTCGGCCACAGCCTTCACCCTGCCGGTATTGTCCACCGTAGCAACGGCGGGCTTGTCACTGCCCCAGGTGACGGTCTTGTCCGTAGCATCGGAAGGATTCACCGTGGCCGTCAGTTGGGCCGATTCCCCTTCCATTATATCCAGGGTAACCTTATCCAGGGACACGGAAGCAACAGGAACTGTTACCCTGACGGTGCAGGAGGCCGATTTGTCCCCCGCCTTGGCCGTGATGGTGGCGCTTCCGCCGCCCACCGCCTTCACCTTGCCATTTTCAACGGTGGCGACAGCCTCGTTGGAGGTGGTCCAGGTGACGGTTTTATTGGTGGCGTCGTCGGGCTTCACCGTGGCCGACAAGGTGGCCTCGGCCCCTTTGAGCAGTTCCAGCGAGCTCTTGTCCAGAGTGACGGATGTTACGTCAATGATGTTCTTGGACACAGCCACAGAGCAGGTGGCACTCTTGTCCCCTGCCTTGGCGGTAATGGTAGCCGTTCCTTCGGCCACGGCTTTTACCTTGCCATTCTCTACCGTAGCAACCTTGGTGTCGGAGGAACTCCAAGCAACCGTTTTGTCTGTGGCATCATTGGGCGAAACTTGGGCCGTCAGCTGAATCTCCTGCCCTTCCTTCAGGGCTATGGAGGTATTGTCCAGGGTCACAGAAGCCACAGGAATCACCTTCTTGGCCACCGTAACGGTGCAGGTGGCAGTCTTCTCTCCGGCCTTGGCCGTAATGATGGCCGATCCTTCGGCCACAGCCTTC
>CAJOLS010000031.1 GCA_905235535.1 uncultured Bacteroidales bacterium | reverse complement strand
TCTCCGGCCTTGGCCGTAATGATGGCCGATCCTTCGGCTACAGCCTTCACCTTGCCCGTATTGTCCACCGTGGCAACGGCAGGCTTGTCGCTGCTCCAGCTGACCGTCTTGTCCGTGGCGTCTTCGGGCCCCACCGTGGCGGAAAGCTGGGCCTCGTCGCCCTCCGTCAAGCCCAGGGAAGTCTTGTCCAGGGACACGGAAGCAACGGGAACAGTAACCGTGACGGCACAGCTGGCCGATTGCTCTCCCGCCTGGGCGGTAATGGTAGCGGAACCGCCTCCTACCGCCTTTACCTTGCCATTTTCAACCGTGGCCACATCGGCATCGGTAGTGCTCCAGGTAACGGTTTTGTCCGTGGCATCGTCCGGTTTCACAGTGGCGGTGAGGGTAACTTCGTCTCCCTTCACTAAGGCCAGTTCGGACTTGTCCAGCGTAACGGATTCCACAGGAATAATCTTCTTGGCCACCGTCACTTTACAGGTGGCTTCTATCTCTCCGGCCTTCTCTCCGGCCTTGGCGGTTATGACGGCTTCGCCCTCTTTGACGGCGGTCACCTTCCCTTCCTCAACGGTAGCCACTTCGGAATTGGAAGTGCTCCAGGTGACGGTTTTATCGGCCGCATTGTCTGGCAGTACGGTGGCCGCAAGCGTATATTCGTCGCCCTCCACCAAGGCCAGTTCCGTCTTGTCCAACGTCACTGATGTCACCTTGGGAAGGCCAGCCTGCTTTACGGAGAATTTTTGCGTGGCGGTGCCGCACGTGATGGTAACCACAGCCTCACGCTCCTCCGTCGTGGGATTGGGCTGGGCCGATACGGTCATGGTTACGTCGCCGGCCGCGCCACTGGCGGGCTGTACGGAAAGCCAGCCGGAGGCCTTGGTATCCGTAACTTCGGCTGTCCAGGGCTGGTTGGTGGTAAACTTAACCGTCTGGCTCCGGGCCTGTTCTCCGGCATTCCAGCTGATGCCCTGCGAGAAAACAGCCTGGCTCTCGGCGGGAATCTCTATCTTGGGGGCAACCGGCTGGGGGGGCGTCGGCTGGGGACTGGGTTTTTCTTCCTCCGGTTTGTTGCACGAAAAGGCAAGGGCCAATGCCGACAACACAATGTATCCAAACTTTTTCATAGCTCCCTTAGTTTACGTTAATGACGGCGACAATGGTTTCCCCGTCCTTCACGGGTGTAACCTTAATCTTATACTTGCCGGCCTTGGTCAATGGGAAGCGGTCGTCGGCCTGGTTGCAAACAGTGGTTTCCCCAGAGGGGTCCGTAATGGTCCAGACGGCGTTCGCATAGGTATAGTCGTGATTCGTGAGCCGGAAATAGAAGTAATCGTTCACGTGATACGAAGCCTCGGCCCTGATGAAGGCCGCCGGGAAAACGGGGGCTTCGGTGAGGACGGCGGCCGGGTCTGGGTATTCTGCTTTACTGTAGGTATCGGCCCCCTCCAGCTTGTAGCCCATATAAAACCGGTCACCCAGCGTGAGTCCCTGCGGATTCTGGAACGTGTAGCTGAAGAGATTGAAGAAGGAGCCCACAGGTAAATCCCCTTCGGATAAATTTTTCGAGCTTCCTTCCACCTCCCTGGAATTTCCATCCTTGTCCTCGTAGAGAAGTGCAAAAGAGCCGACAAAATCGGCAGTGCCCAGGTTGCCGAACCGCTCTACCGATACGGAAAACCTGTTCTGATTCCACGTACCCCGGATTCCCCCACTTCCACCGTAAAAATAGCCAAGAAGACGAATAAAATCGCTCGTCCCATCCGGATCCGGCTCAAAATCAAACAGGGCACTTACGTTATGGTACTCGCCATATCCCGCGTCTTGCACCCTATCGTCACTGGGTGCCTGGTAGTCAGAAGAATAGTAGCCGTTACACAATCCGCTCCATCCAAAATTAAAATGGAAAACCACATTTCCCTGATAATAACCATATCCGTCCAGGACATAGGCATGTCCGCCCCCATCGTACGGATCATTTCCACTATAATACAAGGGATGCTCAGTAACCTCCTCCACCAGCATCTGATCCCACTTCCAGGCGGGATAACCCTCCTCCCGGTATCTCTCATAAGCATTTTTCGAGTATCCCATGTGCTCACTGAACTGGGTTGCTATCAGATCTACATTGCCACCAGTTGCCGCCGAACTATAATTCAGTTGCAACAAGGTTCCAACGTCGTAAACCAGATGTGCGATGTCCTTTTCCAAGGGAGTACCTTTCGCCGCGCGGAATTTTTGATAATCCGTGAGTTCGGCCATACCTTCCCAATTATAGGTTCCGTCCCAGTCTTCCGTAGCAACGCCAAGCGCATGTGAAGGAATGGAAACGTGATGATTGCCAATGGATGATTCATACTCGCTGACAGTCCCCTTTCCGGCTTCCGGATATTGGAACCAAGTCATTATCTGCGCTATGGCAATGGCCACACAACCGCTGATGGCATGTTCCGAATCGTTGGAAGCCCTGGGCAGAAGCAGGCTGCCAGGTTCACCCTGGTCCCACTCTACGGTGCGCTTGCTTCCGGGAAAATAAATTTCAGTGATTCCCCCGTCCGGGAGGACGCCCGCCTTGGTCTGTTCAAACGCCTCCCACTGGGCCTTCACTTCGGGCGTGGAATCTGTGGCGCTGCGGCTGTAGCGTTTGATCCTTTCCATCCAGGCGCTTACGTTGCAGGGCATGCCCTCCACCTGGAAACGGTTGGTATAGGACAGGGCCAGCACCGGGCGCACGTTGTCGTTACCGGAAACAATCACAAAGCCGCCTTCGTCGCGGCCCACCACGTAGAACGCAGGGTCCTGGGCATCGGCCTTGGTGGCGCCCGTCTCTCCGTCCCAGATAATCCGGATATCTCCGGAAGCTTTGGTGGACTGGACAGACAGTACCCGGGAGGCCACTTGCAGGGCCTTTTCAGGGGAAACGGGGCCGGCATTAAGCCCGGTTGCCACCCCCAGAAGGGCAAGAATAAGGATAGTCTTTTTCATAGTTTAGTCCTCCATCAGTTGAATGATGCCCGTCTTGTCTGTAGGATTCACCAGCCACACGCGGTTTCCCGTCTTTTTGAGAACGGTGAAGTCTTTGTTGCTCACGGAAGTCTTGGTCCCGCCCACAAGGGTGTTAACGGTGGGCCTGTAACTCTCTCCGAGGGACATGGTTTTGGGGGTGGTGATATCGGCATAGAACGCCGGATCTTCCCTAAGGCTCTGAACACGCACCTGGCGGGTGTTACTGCCATCTGTATAGGCATACTGGCCGGTTTCCTCCTCATAGTCCAGCGCCTGCAGGGTTGCATCGGCCCCGATGGCGGGGAAATAGCCGAAGCTTTCAGATTCGAAGAAGGCGGCTTTGTACTGGGCCGAATACTCCGTGGCGGGCATATCCAGGATGGTGGAGCGGGACACCGTATTGCTGTTCCCGGCCTTGGCGCTTCGGAACATCACGTTGCCCTCCTTGTCCAGGAATTCTACCAGAAAACCGCTGGAGAAGGCCCCCGGGGGCAACATAAGCACAAAGGTGGCAGGGGCCGATACGCCCTCTTCCGGGCATCTCAGGTACAGGAAACTGTTGTCGTCGGAAGCCCGCCCCACGGAAACGGCCGGCGTTCCATCACCCACGGCAATGGTGCCCGCGCCGTTCAGGGCTTCATCGCCCCTGGTTTGCAGGCGTACGCCGGAGAAGGGTTTTCCGGAAGTGACAGACAGGGCTACGCCGCCAAGCACATTCTTGAAAGACAGCCTGTTAACCGCATCGGCCTTGGCCACAGACACGGCCGCACCGCTGCCGAAACTTCCGGCCACATACCCCTGCTCTGCGGGCAGGGTTACGGCAATGTTGGAGCCGCTGAGTGCGCCGCCTGCATCGGCCGGATAGATGGCGTAGAAAGGCCCGCTGCCGGAAAGGGACGTCCCGGAAAACTTGGCGGCGGTGGTACCATCCCCGTCGCTGAGGGTGTACACCACGCCGTCCGGGGTGCTGCTGTTATAAACTTTGATTTGGTCTCCGGCACACCAGAGAACCTTCCGCTCTGTATTCAGGGTAGTTTTTGTGCCGATGGGCTGCTCCAGCGTGGCCTCGATGGTCACCTGTTTCCCCCTTTGCCGGGTAGCAGGCCCGTCCTGCTCGGCATTCTCACACTGTACGGCAAAAAGCGCCGCTACGGCCACCACAGCCGCACACAAAAGGCTGTTTGTTTTCATAGCATCCTAAGTTAACAGATTACAAATTTAGCCAATTTCCCGGAAAATCAAAACGCGCCGCCAGTGCACACGGAGTGGCGCAGGAGCGACGAAAATAGAAGAAACCGGAGCTCTCACGAGGTCCGGTTTCTTCTAACCTATTATTAACTAAACCAACTAAAACTAACTGGTTTAGTATAAAGCAAGCGGCGTGCCAAACTTTAGAGTCTGTTTTGAAATGATTGATATTTTTATTTATAGTTTATTTTTGTGGAAATTTGGCCATAGGGGGGCCTATGGGTGAAAATTTTTGAGGAAAATTTACCAAAAAGAAACATAAAGAATTTATTGAATCATTTCAAAACAGACTCTTATTCTTTGTGTTCGCGTTCTATTTCAGACCTGGCTCTTTCCACTGATTTAGAGCGCTTTAATACAAATCCAGAACCTAAATATTTTGTGCGGACATCTTCGTCGGAAGCCAGCTGTTCCGGCGTACCGGCCTGCAAAATCACGCCTTCGTACATAAGATAGGCGCGGTCTGTGATGGCCATGGTCTCACCCACATTGTGGTCTGTGATGATGACGCCGATATTGCGGTATTTGAGTTTGGCAATGATGTACTGGATATCTTCCACGGCAATGGGGTCCACCCCGGCGAAAGGCTCATCCAGGAGGATGAACTTGGGATCTACGGCCAGGGCGCGGGCAATTTCGCAGCGGCGGCGCTCACCGCCGGAAAGCTGGATGCCCAGGGACTTGCGCACCTTGGAGAGGTTGAACTCGTCGATGAGGCGCTCCATGCGTTCCAGCCGCTCGGCCTTGGTCATGCCTTGGGTGCTCTTGGACAGTTCCATTACGGAAAGGATGTTGTCTTCCACGGACATTTTGCGGAATACGGAGGCTTCCTGGGGCAGGTAGCCTATACCTCTCTGGGCCCGCTGGTACATGGGCAGGGTGGTAATCTCGGTGGTATTTCCTTCGTCATCATCCAGGAAAATCTGGCCGCCGTTGGGTTTGACCTGCCCGGTAATCATGTAGAAACTGGTGGTTTTACCAGCACCGTTGGGGCCCAGGAATCCCACAATCTCTCCCTGCTGCACTTCCATGGACACGCCCTTCACCACGGTGCGGACGCCATATTTCTTGACAAGTTTTTCTGCACGTAATTTCATTTTATGAAACAAAAAAATGATTAACGTTACCCCCTCCCGAAACCCCTCCCCTCGGGGGAGGGACTTATCTGGTTCTCCAGGGAGTCTTCTACTTGGTATCTAATCCCATATCGGCCACAAAGGCACGGACGTCGGGGTTCTTTTCCATCAGGTCCCTGGCCTTTTCTTCGGGCATATAGGGAACTTTTTCGGTTTCTTCCATAGGGGTTACGGACACCCGCACGTTCACTTTGGTGCAGGAGACCAGTTCCCGGAGTTTGGTTTCCAGTTCGCGGAGCATCTTTTCCTCCACCCACTGCTTCTGGGCTTCGTTGGTTACAAAGAACTCCACCTGCTTGACGCCGTTTTCCTCTCCCAGGTTGATGTTGCCGCTGGAGAGCATACTGGCCAGACGCGGCTTGGCGCTGTACTGCTTGGCCAGTTCTTTCCACTGCAGACGGACCACCTCGTCTTCCGGCAGGGCCTGGCTCTGAGAGGCAGTCTCCGCGGCGGCCGTCTCTTCCGGCTTCTCTTCCATGAGAGCGCTCATAGAAAGGGCCGACCCTGTCTTTGGCGCTCTCCTTCTGAGGGGGCTCTGCCCCCTATTATCCCCCGCGGCCTTTTCGTCCTCAACGATTTTGCCTGACGGCAAAATCCCGGACCCGGCCGGACGCTCTGATGAGCGCCTGTTATCCTCCGCACATTCGAAGCCTGCTCCGGTAGAGACGACAGGAGCGGCAGGGGCTTCGGCCTTCGGGGCCGGGGCGGGGGCCACGGGCTTGTCGGAGGGCTTGCCCATGATGTAACTCAGGCGCATGAGGGCAAACTCTATGTGCAGGCGGGGGTTGACAGCCGCCCTGTAGCCGCTTTCGCAGGAAGTGGTGATGCCCAGGGCCTCAAACAGGAACTGGTTGGAACAGCGGGCCGATTGCTCGGCGTACAGCTTTTTCAGGGAATCCGGAAGCTCCAGCAGGGGTTCCAGACCGCCGGTCTTGGCCACCACCAGGTTGCGGAGGTGGGAAGACAAGGAGCCCACAAAATGCAGGGCGTTGAAACCCTTGGCCAGAATCTCGTCAAAAGTGAGGAAGGCGTCTGAGTAATTGCCGGTGAGGAAATCCTCCACCAGCTTGAAACAGTATTTGTAGTCCAGGACGTTGAGGTTGCGGATGACGTCCTCGTACTTGACCGTGGTGCCGCAGAAGGCCACCGTCTGGTCAAAGATGGTGAGGGCGTCGCGCATGGCCCCATCGGCCTTGGCGGCAATCTCATGCAGGGATTCGTCGTCTATGGTGATGCCTTCCTTCCGGGCAATGCCGCGGAGGTTTTCCACCATGTCCGGAATGCTGATGCGGTTGAAATCGTATGTCTGGCACCGGCTCAGGATGGTGGGCAGGATTTTGTGCTTTTCCGTGGTGGCCAGGATGAAGATGGCATGTGCCGGCGGCTCTTCCAAAGTTTTGAGGAAGGCGTTGAAGGCACTCTGGGACAGCATGTGCACCTCGTCTATGATGTACACGCTGTACTTTCCCACCTGCGGCGGAACCTGCACCTGCTCCATGAGGGTTTTGATGTCCTCCACGGAGTTGTTGGACGCAGCGTCCAGCTCGTGGATGCAATAGCTTCGGCCTTCCTGGAAACTCACGCAGGACTCGCACTCCCCGCACGGTTCCATCTCCGGGCCGGGGTGGGCGCAGTTGATCATCTTGGCAAAGATGCGCGCCGTAGTGGTTTTGCCTACGCCCCTGGGGCCGCAGAAGAGGTATGCGTGCGCCAGCTGCCCCCTCCGGATGGAGTTGGACAGGGTGCGGGCAATAGTGTCCTGGCCGATAAGGGTTTCGAAGGAGTCCGGCCTGTACTTCCTTGCCGATACGATGTAATCGCTCATATCATTTCCAGCGCTTTCTGCACGGTGTCGTCCACCGGCAGGTAGTATTTGTAGAAGGCGTTGTCTCCCAGTTTGGAGTAGCGGGCGATGAGGGCGCGCAGCTGCGGCACTAAGTAAGGGGCCGATTCGTCCCATTCCGCCTCCGTGCAGGTAATGCCGTCCCGGGAGCGGGCGAAGGAGGTGAATTCCACCTTCAGGTTGATGCCATCGAGAAAACGGTCCATATCTTCATAAGAGTCGATGGAAGCCAGGCGGGAGGTGTAGCGGTCGAACATCTCGGAAGCGAAACGCATCTGGGTGGCCTTGCGGTTGCAGGCGATGTGGAAGTTGGAGGCGCGGGTGGTGTCCATGGGGACAAACACGTCCGGCATAATGCCGCCGCCACCGTAAACCACGCGTCCGCTGCGGGTGTGGTGCACGTCTTCCTTGTTGAGTCTGACGCTGTCCTCGCTGAATACTTCCCCGTCCGTGTAGCGGCGGTAGATGTCGTAATTATAGTTCTCGGAGGTGCCGTAGGGCTTCTGGATGCATCGGCCCGAAGGAGTGTAATACCGCGCCACCGTAAGGCGGATGCCGGATTTGTCCGTGAAGAAGAAAGGCTCCTGCACCAGGCCCTTGCCAAAAGAACGGCGGCCTACCACCATTCCGCGGTCGTTGTCCTGGATGGCCCCGGCGAAGATTTCACTGGCCGATGCGGAGTTCTCGCTGATGAGAACCGTCAGCTTCACGCTCTGGAGCTTGCCCCTTCCATCGGCCTTGAATACTTCTTTGGGCCGATGCTTTCCTTCCATATATACGATGGTGTCTCCGGAGGAAAGGAAGTCGTTGGACAACAGAAGCGCCTGGTCCATGTACCCGCCGGAATTGTCCCGGATGTCGAAGATAAGGTGTGCCATCCCCTGGTCCAGCAGTTTCATGGCGGCCTCGTGGCACTCCTGGTACGTGGTGCGGGAGAACTTGCCCAGGCGTATGTATCCCACGCCCGGGCAGACCATGAAGGCGGCGTCCACACTGTGCACGGGGATTTTGCCGCGGGTTATCTCAAAGGGGATCACGTCTCCCCCACGCTTGACAGTAATGGTGACTTTGCTGCCGGAAGGGCCCTTGATATGGCTTACCATGCTGTCCTGCGGGTACTTGACGCCGGCAATCACCAGGTCGTCCACCTTGAGGAGGCGGTCTCCGGGCTGCAGGCCCACTTTCTCGGACGGGCCTCCGGCAATGACTTCCAGCACGATGGCCGTGTCGTTGGGCACGTTGAACTGGATGCCGATGCCGTCAAAATTACCGGCCAGAGACTGCTCGGAGGCTTCCAGCTCCACGGGCGGCAGATACACCGAATGAGGGTCCAGCTTGGCCAGGGCCGCCACGATGGAGGCCTGCGTCATGCCTTCCTTGTCCAGCGTATCCACGTAGTTCTCTTCCACCAGACCCAGGATCAGGTTAAGCTTCTGCCAGTCCCGGTTCTCCATGCGGAAAAGGTGCTGCCGCTCCCGGAAGCGCACCACGCAAAAAGTGACCAGGGCGCCGATGATAACGCCCAGGACCACTTGAAAGATTTGTATAAGGGTTCTCCTTTGCATAAAACTCTATTGAATCTGCTCTACCTCTATGCCGGCGCGGGCCAGCAGGTCTATGCCGTCCGTGAGGCGGTAGGCATCCCGGTAAACCACCCGCTTGATGCCGGCCTGGATGATGAGCTTGGCACATTCGGCACAGGGAGAGGCCGTAACGAAGAGCGTGGCGCCTTCCGAGCTGTTGCCGCTCTTGGCCACCTTGGTGATGGCGTTGGCCTCGGCATGCAGCACATAGGGCTTGGTGACTCCGTTTTCGTCTTCGCAGAGGTTCTCAAAGCCCGAAGGAGTGCCGTTGTAACCGTCCGAAATGATGGTGCGGTCTTTCACCAGCAGGGCCCCCACCTTCCTGCGCTTGCAGTAGGAGTTCTGGGCCCACACCTCTGCCATTTCCAGATAGGATTTGTCAAATTTTTCCATTAGTTTCTCTGATAGAGATAACGCTTGATGCTCTTCTTGGGCGTACGCTCGAAGTCTTCGGGCATAAGTTCTATCTTCTTCACCTGCGCATACTTGGGCAATTCGTCGTTGATAGCGGGCAGCATTCCGGTAATGCGCTTTTCGAATTCCTGGCGGGAGAAGCCGTCCAGATCTCCCTGGTGCCAGTCCGGATAGATGAGGGCGGTGAGGCCGCCGTCGTCCTCCACCACCAGGGAATCCACCACGTAGTTGAAGTTGTTGATGGTGGCTTCCACTTCTTCCGGATAAATATTCTGGCCGGAAGGGCCCAGCACCATGCACTTGGAGCGGCCACGCAGGAACAGGTAACCTTCCTCGTCAATCACGCCCATATCACCGGTGCGGAACCAGCCGTCCTCCGTGAAGGAAGCATTGGTGGCTTCTTCGTTCTTATAGTAGCCCAGGCACACGTTGGGGCCCTTCACCTGCACCTCTCCGGGAATGTTGCGGGGGTCCGAAGAGTCTATGCGGATTTCCATGTTCAGGGCGGCGCGGCCGGCGCTTCCCACCTTCACATTGTCCCAGTGGGCATAGCAGATGATGGGGGCGCACTCCGTCATACCGTAACCCACCGTGTAGTGGAACCCAATCTTGTGCAGGAATTTCTCCACCTCCGGGTTGAAGGCGGCACCTCCCAGGATCACTTCCTCAAACTGGCCGCCGAAAGAGTTGGTGAGTTCTGTGCAGAATTTCTTTTCAATCACCTTGTCCAGCACAGGGATGCGGCGATAGTACTTGGTTTTGTCGATAAGCGGCTTCAGCTTGCTCTTGTACACCTTCTCTATCACCAGCGGAACGGCGATGATAATGTCCGGCTGCACCTCGCTGAAGGCCTGCATGATAATCTTGGGGCTGGGCACACGGCTCAGGAAATGGACGTGCATGCCTATGGTCATCTCATAGAGGAACTCGAACATGAGGCCGTACATGTGGGCCGAGGGCAGCATGGCTACCACGTTCATGCCCGGCTTGAGCATGGGGCAGGCGTCCTTGCTGGCAAACTCGATGTTGGAATACAGGGCGCGGTAAGGAATCATGACACCCTTGGAGAAACCGGAGGTGCCGGAAGTATAATTGATAACGGCCAGCTCTTCCGGGGAATCCTCATAGTAATGCAGGTGCTCCGGACCGAAGCTGTTCGGATAACGCTTGCCGAACTCTTCGTTCAGGTGCTCACGCACATGGATAAGTTCTTCCGATGCGGCAAACAGGAACTTGAGGTTGTTGATTTGCACCACCACGGACAGGTCCGGCATTTCTTCGGCCAGAAGGCCTTCCCAGATAACCTCATCCACAAAGAGCACCCGGGCCTCGGAGTGGTTCACCAGATAGTGGATATTGCCGGGCTTGAACTCGTGCAGGATGGGAACGGCAACGGCGCCGTAAGTGATGGCGGCCAAAAAACACACGCCCCAGTTGGCCTGGTTGCGGGAGCAGATGGCCACCTTGTCTCCTTTATTGAGGCCGCACTGCTCGAAGGCAATGTGCAGCTTGGCAATTCTGAGGGCAACTTCACGGTATGCCAGGGTCATGCCCTGGTAGTTGGTAATAGCCGGGCGGTCCCAATTGTCCACCAGGCTTTGCTGAAGAATCTTGTTTACAGCTTGAAATTCCATTATCTTCTGACAGGTTTTAGTTCAACTTATAATCCCGGGTGCGGCCGTCGTAACACTCTCCGCTGAACCCTTTGGACGTTATTTTCAGCTGGGCGTCGGGGCGAAGCATCTTGTTGCCTTCCTCCTTCACCAGGGGTTCTCCTCCGGCAAAGGGGTACACCAAGGTGCGCACGCTGGTGCGGACCACCCAGTATTTCTTTCCATTCACTTCCAGCAGTTCCGGAAGGTTCTTCACCGTTTCGGGGGCCTGGATTCCCTTCCAGCCGTCCGGCTTCTGGCCATGCAGGTTGTACCGCTCCAGGCTGTTGTCCTTGTGCAGGACCATGACGGTATAGCCGCCCACGCCGGTAAAGTCATACACATCCGGCCCCAGCAGCACGGGCTTGGGCAGTTTTACGGGGAACCCGTTCACCCAGTGGCCCAGACGGTCCAGCAGGTACAGCTTGTCTCCGGCGGCAAACAGGAACTGGATTTTTCCGTTCCGGTAGAAGTCCAGGTTGTGGACGCGGCCGCAGAGGGGTTCCTTGAACGGGATGCCCCATACTCCCTTGCCGTTTTCGTCGTTCAGGCAGATGGACAGGCTCTTGCTCTGGTACAGCTGGTTATTCTTCTTGGTGAAGTAATTATATACGGTGTAGGGGCCGGTGGGAACGTCCACAGTGGTGTCCCTTTCCATCACCTGCACCTTGTTGCTCCTGAGGATATGGGTGCTCACCTGCACCCGCATGGAAGGAAGGTCTCCGGACAAATCCAGGGAGGCCGATGCCGGGGCGAATCCGGCTCCCAGCACATATTCCTTCAGGGGCTGGGCCAGGTCTTTCACCAGCAGCCTTTCCGGAAGGTCCGGAGCGTCGGTGAGGGAGCTGTATGCGACAAAGCCCGCCGGCAGCGACAGGGATGCATCGGCCAGGCGGTTTTTCAGATTATATTCCTTGATGGATGCATCCTGCAGGGCTTCCACGGCGGGGGCGCTGGCAAAGACGCTCCACTTGCCGCCCAGCGAGGCGCACACGGTGTCGGCCACGGCGAAGTCCTCTCCGGCCACCTGGGCCAGGACGCCGGCATATTCGTTGGGACTGCCCTTCCCCAGCTTGAGGTCCCGGGCCGATTTTACCAGTAGTGCCTCCCGGAACTCTCCCTTTTCCACGAATGAGACGCGAACCAGTTCCCGGGGCTGGAGATTCCGGAACCAGTCTTCCGGGGAAACGGCGCGGCCGGCCTTGGCCTTGAGGGTTTTGTTGAACTGGACCAGATGCCCCTTGCCGTCTTCCCACTTGCGGCGGGAGGCCAGGAAGGCATCTGCGTCAGGAATGGGGACCGCCACTGCGGTGGCCGTATAGTAGGGCACGGCCTCAGGAAATTCCGCCACCTGACTCTGAGTTCCCGAAAAGGCGCTGAAAAAACTGGCGGAAGCCTCTCCGGGAAGGGCCCAGCCCCTCAGGCAAATCTGGTCTTTTCCGGCTTCCTGCACCGTCCAGGCGCTCCAGGCAGTAAGGTCTTTCACAAAGGAATCCTGGCGGTATTCTTTGCCGATGTAGGTTTGCAGCAGTTTGGGAGCATGGGCATGGGAAACCAGAAGGACAGCCTGCCCGCCCACCTGGGATACCAGGTTCTGGAGGCGGCGGGTTCCCAGGATGGAAAGCCCTTCTTCCAGATGGCGGGCGCTGGCATTTACGAAAGTTTCCGAGCGGGAAGCCAGCAGATACCCTTCCTTCTCCAGGGTTTTGAGCCCGGCCTGGGCGGCCAGTTTCCTGGCCAGGGTGTCCGAGGAATGGATTTGGGCGGCTACCAGGGGCACCAGGTTGCCGCTGTTGTGCAGGGAAACGGCCACTTTGCGGCGGTCCAGCGACTGGAGGAAGGCCATGAAAGCCGGGTTGCCGGGGGCCAGCATGCCCTGCAGGAGACCGGACGAATCGGCCAGGACCTTGGCGGCCTTGGCACTGCCGTCAAAAACCCACACGGCGGCCGCATCCGAGGGCACTGCCCGGAGGATGTTCCACCCCGTAGGAGCCGGCGTCACGGTTTCTTCTCCCGGAACCGGTGTGTACAGCTTGGTAACAGCGATGGCAATGCCAGCCAAGAGTACTGCTACTAACACAACCGCCACTATGGTGCTTCGTTTCGCCATATTATGCAAAGTTAATCAAATATTTTTTAACTTTGCCTTGCAACCAGAAATGTTTCACCAATAGCATGAAAAAAATAGCCCTCGTCCTGGCAGCGCTCCTTCCGCTGCTGGCAGCCTGCAAACGCACGGCCACCCGGGCGCTCATCCTGGACAAGACCACCGGCAAGCACTTCTACTTTGTGGACACCCACCTGGACCACGTGGGCAAGGAAGCCCGCCAGACGGCGGTACTCACCTACTAATAGAGTTTCATATCGGTTACCCGGCCGTTTTTCCAGGTAAGGTCCAGCGTCTGCCCCGTCCGGGTGCGGACGCCTTTTATTTGTCCGTCGGGCCAGGCCGAAGGGAGGGCGGGAAGGGGCTTCACCCCGTCCGGAGTGGACTGTACCAGCATCTCCAGCACGCCGGCGCAGCCGCCGAAGTTGCCGTCAATCTGGAAGGGCGAATGGGCGTCCATCAGGTTGGGATAGGTGCCGCCGCCGCTGCGGTAGTCCGTTCCCTGGTACTTGTCCGGGCTCACATAACGGAGGAGACGGCGGTACATCTTGTAGGCGTTTTCCCCGTCGCCCAGGCGGGCGTAGAGGTTCACGCGCCAGCCGCAGCTCCAGCCGGTGGTTTCGAAGCCCCGGATTTCCAGGGTGCGGTGGGCGGCATCGGCCAGCTCTGTCCCGGCGGCAATCTGGTGGCCGGGATACACGCCAATCAGGTGGGACTGGTGGCGGTGCTGAGGGTCTTTGTCGGGCCAGTCGTGGTACCACTCCTGGAGGGTCCCGGCTTCCCCAATCTGGTATTCCTTCAGTTTGGGAAGCACATCCCCCACCCGGGCGGCGAAGTCCGTATCTCCCAGCTCCAGGGCCGCCTCGCGGGCATTGGAGAGGCATTCGCGGATGATGGCAAGGTCTGCCGTGGCGCCGTAGAGAGTCCGGCCGTTATAGCCTCCGGGATACATATACACGTTTTCGGGAGAGGTGGAAGGGGATGTTATCCATTTGCCGTTTTTCTCTACCAGGATGCCCAGGCAGAACTGGGCGGCGCCCTTCAGGGCCGGATAATCCCTTTCCAGGTCTTCCCTGCTGCGGGTAAAGAGCCAGTGCTCCCAGATGTGGGTGGCCAGCCAGGCTCCTCCCAGGTTCCAGTTGGCCCAGCTGGGGTCTCCGGTTCCCAGGCCCACGGGATTGGTCATGGCCCAGATATCGCTGTTGTGGGCTTCGCACCAGCCCTCCTCAACTCCGTAAAAGTTTCGGGCGCTGCGTTCCCCGGTCACGGACAGGTTGCGGACAAAGCCCAGCAGCACCTGGTGCGTTTCCGGCAGGGCGGCGGCTTCGGCCGGCCAGTAGTTCTCTTCCAGGTTGATGTTGGTGGTATAATTGCAGCTCCACGGCGGGGTAAGGCTTTCGTTCCAAAGGCCCTGCAGGTTGGCGGGCACGCCTTCGGTGCGGGAGCAGGAAAGCAGAAGATACCGGCCATACTGGAAGTAAAGGGCCTCCAGTTCGGGGTTGGATTCCCCGTCCGAATAACGCTTCAGCTGCTCGTCCGTGGGGAGGGCGCTGACGGCCGGGTCTGTGTGGCCCAGGTCCAGGGACACCCGGCCGAAGAGAGAGCGGTAATCGGCCTCATGCCTTTCCCAAAGGGTGTTCCAGCCGCTGGAAACCGCCTGCGAAGCATTGGCCAGGGCCGATTCCTTGTATTCCCTGCCTTCCTTCACCGGGTCTTTGTCAAATCCGTTGAAACTGGTCTGGTTGGCCACCACTATCACGGCTTCCTTCACTCCCACGATGCGGAGCACATCGCCGGCCGCCTGGGCTGCCTCGCAGCTTACCACGGTGCGGTAATGGATGCCCCTTTCCGGGTCGTAGGCAAAACGTTCCCCATTGGGGGCATAATAAACCGGATAGGAATGCCAGGCGGTGTAGCCGTCACTGATGAGGGAATGGTCCTGCCCCACGGTCTCATGGGGCTGCTCGCTCTCCAGGCTCACCGTCACATCCAGCGGGGCCTGGCTGCTGAGCTTGACAACCACCACGGAATCCGGGGCCGATACAAAATACTGGGCCTCAAACCCTTTCCCGTCCCGGAGGTAACTCACCTTTGCCGTGGCGTCCGAAAGGTTCAGGGAACGCTGGTAATTTGTAATTTCCCCCTCCGGGAAGCGGAGGAGCAGTTTTCCCAGCGGCTGGTAGGTCTCGCTGAAATGGCCCTGGATGTGCCGCTGCAACTCATCGGCCTTCTCGTAATTCTCCTGTTCCAGGGCTTCCCGCACCTTGCCCACCCATTGGGCCGATTGTCCCCAGGGCGTAAGGGTTTCCACTACTTTGTAGTCCGGGTGCTCCGCCCCCCGGTCCGGTTCTCCCGTCCACAGGGTGATGTCGTTCAGGGAGATGCGGTCTTCCACCGGACCGCCATAAACCAGGGCGCCCAGTTTGCCGTTCCCCAGGGGCAGGGCTTCCTCGAAGAAGGTGGCAGGCTTGTCGTAATGAAGCAGGATCGGCTGCTTTCTGGCACAGGACAGACTTGCCAGGCAAAGGGCCCCGCAGGCAAGTATGGAGGATATTCTCATATAGAAGGTTTTAATGTTTCAGGTAGGCGCAGGGTCCCGGAAGAAAGGTACTGCAGCAAGAAGTCCAAATCTTCCACGCTTTGGCAGCCGGAAAGGAGGGCGTCCGGATTGACCCGGAGGAAATCCGGCGTGAAGGGAGTTTCGGGGGCCGCCAGTTTTGCCGCATTCTCCATGGCATGGTTCTTCCGGAAATAGTGGAGAATGAGACTCTTGTAGAAGGTATTTCCAGCCCCCTTATTTTCTTCTATGCAGTTGACTTCCAGCGCATAAGTGAGGTTGCGAAGATAGGCTCCCAGCTCTTCCACAGATGCAAATGCAGCCATCTCCTCCGGCGTAACCGGCTGGCCGATGCGAACCTTGATGTGCGTTCCCCTCTTGTTGAAAAGTTCATGGACCAGGCGCACCGTCCTCAGACGCGGATGAATCTTTCCCAGGAAATGGAAATTGCGGGAATTGGTGCCGTCAAAATAGATGGGCACCACCGGCAGGCCGCTTTTGAGGATGAGGCGGATCATATTGGGCGCCCAGGGCTTGTCTTCAATGACTTTTTGGGCCGATACAGCGGTGCGTTTGCCTTCCTTCTGGAAGGTGGCCACTTCGCCGGCTGGGAACAGGCCCAGCGCCCCGCCCTCCCGGATGTGCCGCAGGGCCATGCGGATGCTGTTGATGCTGCGGGCGTCGTTCTTGCCGCCCAGGTTGTTCACCGGCAGGAAGCTGGGGGAAAGGTTGGGAATGAGGGAAAGCATGAAGGTGGTGAGGATTTTGTAATCCTTCCGTCGGCGGCCTACGGTGTCGCAGAGGATGAGGCCGTCCAGGCTGCCGAAGTGGTGGTTGGAGATGGTGATGAAGCCGCCCTCGGCCGGAATGCTGTCCAATTCCCCTTCCGGGATATCGTAAGTGATTTCCTGATCCCGAAGGATGTCCCGGGCAAAGTCCGGGCCCATGCTGCCGGCATATTTGGCATGGGTACGGTTCACCTTGTCAATCTCCAACACCTTCAGGATAAGGCCCGAGAGGCATTTCCCAAACCATCCTTTGACACCCAGCATGCGCTGGAGGTCTTCCCTGGAAAACATTTCCTTCTGCTGTGACATAAAGCAAAGGTAAGGAGAACTTGGCTTTTCTCAAAATAAACTTGCGGGGTCCCTTTCCAGCAGCCAGCGGAAAGCATTGATGAACATGAGCTCCTCCGTGGCATCCGTGAACTGACGGTCTCCGTGGCCCATATTGATGTACACCATCCGGTAGTTCCGGTTGGTCCAGACCACCGGGAAATCTCCCCCATAAACCACGTCTTTGATTCCGAAAGGGTAATTCCGGGGCGACAGGGAAAGCAGCACCTCCACGTCGGGATTCTCCCGGGGCTCCGGCACCCACTGGTAGAACTCGCTGGCCGGGGCCACATAGGAAGCCGGCAGATTTTTGGTAACAGGATGGTTCCCGTTGTCTATCTCTACCAGGGCCGGCTGCGGAGGCCAGTTGTTACACTTGAAAACGCCGCCGCCCATGAATTTGACAAACCAGGGCCAGTCCGTGTGGCGGTCGTTATAAGCCGATGCGTGGAAGCCCAGCCATCCGCCGCCCTCTTCCATATAGCGCTCAAAAAGCTTCCGGGCCTCGCCCGAGGGCTGTGCGTTCAGCGCCACAATCACAGAATACTCCTTAAGTTCCTCCAGGGTATAGGAGGCCAGGTTCTGCGTGGAATCCAGCAGGAATCCCTCCCCCACGGTGAGTCCCTTGAAGAAGGCTATGGCCTGGTGGTCAAACTGCACGTGAGCCTGTTCGGCAGAATCGTCATAGTAGAGCAGCGCCTTGAAGCGCGGCGCCTTGGCATAATCCGTCTCCCGGTATGCCTCCCGGCTCCGTCCCGCATTCATCCCGCAGGAAACGACCGCCAGGGCAAGAAATAATAATCGGCCTGTTCTCATAGGGCAAATGTATGAAAATAAAATGAGTTACAAGGCAAAACAGAAGCGGACTCTTCCTTTTTTTCGGAAAAGTCCGCTTGGGTAGCCCGTGAAGAACTGTTCTCGAACCGTTTTCTGGAAGACCTTGACCGAATCTGGGCACTCCGGTACTGGATTCCGGACCCCAATGACCCGACAACGTGGAAATAAAAAGCCAAGGGGATAGAGGGGGCGTGCCTTACGGCGAGAGCCTTTGCTCGCTGACCTTTGGTTCCCTAAAACCTCCGGTAGTGGCTTCGAACTCTCTCAATCTTGCCATTTCGGATACGCTTATAGGAGCGAACCTTGACAAGTCTCACGACTACCACACTAATGGTGATAAGTTCAAATCTTGGACGAGTTCTTCTTTTCATAATTGTTGTATATCAGTCCTTGTAAGAACTTCGGTCCTCCTTGAAACAGTACCTCCCCTTGGCTATGGAGCAAAAGTTTTTGGAAAAAATAACAGACATCCATTTAGGGATAGATGTCTGTATAAAGAGTGTCAGGACTGACACAACAATTACTGTTGCAAAGGTACGGAAATTTTCCAGAACTCCAATACCTCAACGAAAAAAGAGGAGTCATTTTTAAGAAATCTTTCAGAGAGAATGATTGTGGTTTTGTAATAGCGACACCTCCTTCCCTCCTACCTCCACGTACTCAACATCTTACAGAACTAACTGCCCTTATTTTCAAGGATGTGGGGCTTTTTAGTAAGCCCTGTAAGCCGCTCTGTTAGCCGAACGGGGGAAAGTCTCTTTACCAAAAACATTCATTTTTCTTCTACTTCTCTTTACACTTTTTCCATACTTACCATATTTATAGTAAACCTTATTCAATATGAGACAATTCAGAGACCTCGACGACGAGGTGAAACAGAAAATCAGCGCCTCAACAAAGGGCAAAAGCAAATCCTATGACCATAAACTTCACATCTCGCAGGGGATGAAGAAGTATTGGGATAGCATCCCCTACAAAGATGGTCACAGGAACAATAACGACACAAACCAAGAGAACCATGAGACCCAAGTATAGACTAAATGTAGACTACCTGAAACTCTGTTACAGACAGCCTGATGGGCTGTTTGGAACGCTTGCCACTCTGGGACATGATGGTTGCTACATCGGCGACGGCTATTTCTTGAAGGTTTTCGAACAGGACGAGACTCATATTAAGGCAAATGTCATGATTCCAGATGCCGAGGGCGCATGGTCACTGGGGACATTATTGCTGAATGATGGTGCAGTCTTCAAAGGAAAGGCATTCTTCGAATTTTGCAATCGGGCCTTGTACGAAGTATTGGCGCGAAATGGTCATGAACCTTTCAACTG
Source organism: uncultured Bacteroidales bacterium (assembly GCA_905235535.1). Classification (GTDB taxonomy): domain Bacteria; phylum Bacteroidota; class Bacteroidia; order Bacteroidales; family UBA932; genus Cryptobacteroides. The sequence goes on along the minus strand of CAJOLS010000031.1, from coordinate 1,589 downwards.
TATCGCCTGTATGGATTATATTGCCGATGACCTTGGGCTCGAGTTAAACAACTGCACCAAGGTAGATATCGCCCTGGACACCAACATCAACGTTCTGGCTAAAATGAGAAAACGCATCCGAAACCATCAGGAACTGGACATGTACCTTTGCCGCCATAAGGTGAAGGATGCCGACACCAAGCTGGATGGTTACGGCGAATACTACGCCTCAACGCGAAAAAGGCTCATCCGTCACCCGGAAATCATCATCAGCCAAGCAAAAGACGAAGGAACACGACTCAAGGTGTACGAGAAGACAAGGGAACTCATGGAAAGCCGTCCCGACAAGAGAGACAGGTATTTCAACTGGCTGGGAAAAGAATGGGATGCGGAGAGAGACCGTATATTTAGGGTTGAGGTAAGCCTCCGAAACGAAGACATCAAGAGCATCCATCAGAAGTATGCCGGTGCATTCACTGACTATCGTCATAACTTCTCCTTTTTGGAGGAGATGCAGGAAGAGAAATGGCTGCAGTACTACTTCATAGAAGGGCTGGAGTCACTGATATATTTTAGGGACAAGAACACGCAGGAGGAAGTGGCAGCATTTTGATGCAGGGGTTATAACAAGGACCCCTGATTTTTCTTTAGAATGTCAATAAAAATATGATAATCAGAAAAATAAATCAAATATCTTCCTCTTTTGACCGGACACCTCTGTTCCCTTCTTTGCTAATCAAACGCCCTACCCGAATAACAACACCTTTCTTCTCGCTAATGTACGGTTTCCCCGGGGAGAGACCATAGTTCCGGATGGAGCCATAGGTTATACCGATATCATCCTTAGTAAAATGGTCGTAAAGGGCGGCAACCGACCCGAAGAAGAAATGCTCCCCTCCGATTTGAAGATAGACAACCTGACGTTCTTGTTTCATACTTCCTTTTCTCGCAAAAATAACAAAAGTTGACAAATATTCAAAATAAGTCATATTTAATTTGCATATATCAAATAAATGTCATATATTAGCTATAGAAAAAGTTGATATATAAACAGACACAATTATGAATACCTCGATTATTACCCTTTCCAATGTCGATGTCCACAGAGCCATCGTGATTGCTGGCAGAACACAGAATGCCTTTGCCACTGGCATGTTGGTTAGTTCCATCCACGCACTCAAGGCAGAACTCGCCAAACGCATCGTTAAACTCACCTTCGCAAAGAAGGACGGGACCATAACGACACGGTTTGCCACCACTCTCCCGGAAATGACCTCTCGCTATGTTAACGGTCGCGGGCTGGATGCCGATAGTCGTAACGTTGTATGTTTTTGGGACTGCACCGCCCCCGGGGAAAACAAGTGGCGTTCCTTCCGCTACGAACGGCTGATTTCCTTTGAATAGTGCCGTGGTCAGAAATGAACTGTGGTCAGAAAAATCCTATAACGATTGTGGATACGGCTCATGGACGTATTCACACAATTCAAAGAATTATATGAACTCTTACATTTACTCAAGTTTCGCAAGTGATTTAGGCCGCCACCCCGGCGAGGTCTAGCCGGTCGAAAGCCTTCTTCACCGCTTTGATTTGATGATTGTTGTTTATTACG